>NZ_AP019807.1:2380000-2680000 GCF_007183175.1 Microbulbifer sp. GL-2 | reverse complement strand
TAGCTCACTTTATCAACAACATCCTGGCCGGCAGACCAGTTGGAAATGACCTTGTCGATATCACCATAGGTTTGCATGGACTGGGCAAACTGGCTGCGGAAGGTTTTCCCCAAATTGACCCCGTTCAGAATTACATTAATCAACTTCCACTGCCCAGCACGGTTCCGCACCAGTGTATAGGATACTTTGGTAATACCCTCTTCACTGCGCACTTCCTGCAAAACATTAACCCGGTTTCCCGAGGGGAGAGTACCGGGGTTGACCACCTTCACATCGAGGTCGCCAAAGTTTGCCACGCCTCGGGCAAAAGTGGCCACCAGATCGCGGCGAAATGTGCTGGTAAAACGTGAGCGCTGGGTTGCTGTAGCCTGCTTGGCATAGCGCCCCATTACTCCGCGCGCAATAAAATCAAAATCCACAACCGGGTTCAGGACCCCCTCAACCGCAGTGTAATATTTTTGTGGATCGGAATTGGCATATTGCGAATTTGTACGAATCACACCCAGCAACTTTTGGGAAACCCCTTCAATCATGGTGTAGGGATTTTGGTTGGCGTGCGCCACAGGAACCACAGCAGAAACCAATACTGCGCAGAGTAAAAAATTTAGCCACCGGGAAAAACCGTACCGACCAGCCCAAAATGATGTGTTCACAAATAATCTCCAATTAGCAAATCATTCCTTGGACGCACATAGCGTAAATAAGTGCCATGACGATGCTACTGCCCATTTCTCCCGCAGGAACTCCAGGAGCCTTGTCGATCGTCCGTTGAGTGACAGAGCTGACAGCAGCGGCGGCAGACTATACCATGGCCACGCCCGTAGTTGTGGCAGTGTACGAGCGTGTCATTTGGCGCCTATTGAACAGTCTGCAGACTCTTACAGAGTCAGTTATCCGCTAGTAATATAGATTAGCACGACAACAACAATGACCTGGCCACAGCCGAGACCTGGCTCCTGAGTTCGTCAGGGTAAAAGGCTGCTTTGATCAATACCTTACAGCTAACAGTGTTTAACCAGAGGTACTCGATGACCCAAGATCTCGTATTGCAAGCAGGGCGACGCACCGTCCGTATGGAGACGGAAGCTGTTGCCGAACTGGAACAGAGAATTAACAACGAATTCCAACGCGCTTGCGAGATGATTTTGCAGTGTCGTGGCCGCGCTATTGTCACCGGCATGGGGAAGTCCGGGCATATCGGCCGCAAGATGGCTGCTACACTGGCCAGCACCGGCACACCGAGCTTTTTCGTTCACCCCGGTGAGGCCAGCCACGGGGATCTAGGCATGATTACCCGTGATGACTTGGTAATCGCTATTTCCAACTCAGGCTCCTCTGCAGAAGTCCTTACCCTGCTCCCTCTGCTGAAGCGGCTGAGCATCCCGATGATTAGTATGACAGGTAAGAGGGACTCCCCTTTGGCGCAGGCGGCCGATGCCAACCTGGATATTTCCGTGCAAACAGAGGCCTGCCCTCTGAATCTGGCCCCGACCTCTTCGACAACTGTCACTCTGGTAATGGGCGATGCCCTGGCAGTAGCCTTGCTGGAAGCCAGGGGATTTACTGCCGAGGACTTCGCCTTCTCCCACCCTGGCGGGGCCCTGGGACGACGCCTGCTTCTAAAGGTAGAGGACGTGATGCACGCAGGGGACGAGCTGCCTCAAGTAAGCACTGATACCTTACTGTCCAAGGCCCTTCTGGAGATGACCAGCAAGGGATTCGGCATGACGACTATCGTCGACCCCAAAGGGGGACTTCTCGGCGTCTTCACCGATGGTGACTTGCGACGTGTCATCGACCAGAAAGTTGAGCTGGATAAGGCCACCATGGAACAGGTTATGAGCCGCCGGCCAAAGACAGTCTCCGCCGACACTCTAGCCGCAGAGGCATTGAGAATCATGGAGGATTATAAAATCACCGCCCTGGTGGTAGAGGATGAAGCGCACTTTCCAATCGGCGTGTTGCATATGCACGATATTCTCCGCGCCGGAGTAATCTGAGATAATCAACAGTTACTAAGCGGATAAGTACCGCCCACCGACAGCATGTAAGGACTACCTGGTGATTTCTGATCAAGAATTGAATATCGCACTTAAAAAGGTGCGCTGGCTGGTACTGGATGTAGATGGTGTTCTCACCGACGGCAAACTCTATTTCGATAACAGCGGCAATGAACTGAAGACATTCAACACACTGGATGGGCACGGCATTAAAATGCTGCAGAACTCCGGTGTGCGGGTGGCCATTATCACAGGGCGACGCAGTAATGTGGTCGAGCGCCGTGCTCACGACCTCGGAGTTCATAAACTGATCCAGGGGCGAGAGGACAAATTTACCGCTTTGCAGGAACTTCTGACCGATGAGCCATGCCGCCTGGAGGACATTGCCTACATTGGCGATGATTACCCCGATCTTCTGGTGATGACACGTGTTGGCTGCCCGATTGCGCCACCCAATGCTGCTCCGCCGGTTCGGGACCGCGCCCTGTGGATAACCAGTTCACGTGGAGGTGAGGGCGCCGTACGCGAAGCCTGTGATCGGATTATGCAAGCACAGGACACTTTTGACGCAGCACTTGCGCCCTATACCGGAGAGAAATAATGCGCACCTGGTTGCCACTATTATTGGTGGTAGCGCTTATTAGCGCCGGGCTATGGTTCTCTGAGAGCCCACCTGAAGAGCTGTTGGGTATACGCCCTACCCCCAGCAACATAGCCGCGCAGCCGACCTGGTTATCCGTGACGCCAAAACCCGCCATTTCAATGAGGACGGGAACCTTGCCTATCGGGTAGATGCCGAGCAGATCACCTATTACCAGTTCAAACGTCGAGACAGGGCTGAACTGACTGAGCCGCGCATGCTTTTCTACCAGGATGATCAACAAAAATGGCGCACAGAATCCAGGCAGGGGGCGGCATATAACCGCGGCGAGCGCATTGTTTTGAGCGGCGATGTAGAAATTGATGAACTCCCATCTCCTGGGGGCATCAAACTACAAACCCCTAGTATCACTATCCTTCCGGATAAGGAATTCGCCGAAACGGACAGAGTTGTTACTATTAGTTCCGGCCCCAACCAGACTAAAGGGAAGGGAATGCGCGTATACCTCGATAAAGACCGGGTGGAAATCCTATCCGATGTAAAGAGCAACTATGACCCCGACTAAACTTCGCCACTGGCTACTGAAGAGTTCTGCGTTAACTGTACTCCTGACCGTAACCTCGGTGGCAAATGCATTGCCAGAAGATCGCCAGCAACGTATTAATATCAGTTCAGATGCAATGAATGCCGGCTTAAGCAGCAACCTAGTTGTTTACAACAATAACGTAGTAATAACCCAGGGATCCCTGAAAATAGAAGCCGATAGAGTAGAGGTCTACTTCACCCCCGAAAAAGAAATTAGTCGTGTTATAGCAATCGGGAGGCCCGCACGCTTTCAGCAAAAGGTATTGGAGGGGGAAAATCCCGTTAAAGCCCGCGCCGAACGAATTGTATATGCAGTCAGCTCTGAAGAACTGCAACTTACAGGCAAGGCCTACGTGGACAGGGATGGCAACACCTTGACTGCGGAAAAAATTGACTATGACCTATCTACCGAGCAGATGAGTGCAGAGGGCCAAGCCGGTAAGCGAATAGAGATGATCTGGCAACCTGAGAAAAAAGAAGACAGCCAAGCTCCTGGCAACGGAGACAGCCCATAAAGGCTCCACCCGAATTCGCAAACAATACAAGATAATATTTAAAAATTTCTACACCCGTGGGCGCCCTGTACTCACGGCATGGATAGATTTCGGTACACACTATGCCAACGCTAAAAGCGTTACACCTAGCCAAGCAATACAAGAAAAGAAAAGTCGTTCAGGATGTGTCTGTCAGCGTCTCCAGCGGCCAAGTAGTCGGCCTGCTTGGCCCCAATGGTGCCGGTAAGACAACCTGTTTTTACATGATCGCCGGCCTGGTTCAGGCGGATGCTGGCCAGGTGCTGATTGACGACGAAGATATAACCCGCTTATCCATGCATGGACGCGCCAGGAAGGGAATCGGCTACTTACCCCAGGAGGCTTCTGTATTCCGCCGCCTGTCCGTAAGAGACAATATCCTCGCCATCCTGGAGACCCGCAAAGACCTGTCCCGTACCGAGCGCCAGCAACAGGCCCAGGAACTCCTCCAGGAGTTCAACATCACCCATATAGAGCACAGCCTGGGAATGGCCCTTTCCGGCGGGGAGCGACGGCGGGTGGAAATTGCTCGCGCCCTGGCAACCAATCCTAGCTTCGTCCTCCTGGATGAACCCTTTGCTGGGGTGGATCCCATCTCCGTAAATGACATCAAGGAAATCATCCGCCACTTGCGGGATCGAGGTATTGGCGTCTTAATTACCGACCACAATGTTCGCGAGACCCTGGATATCTGCGAGACCGCCTATATCGTCAGCGAGGGCCACATTATCGCTGCTGGCACCCCGGATGAGGTACTTGCCAACCAGCAGGTTCGCGAAGTGTATTTGGGACACGAATTTACTATTTAGGGATAGATCACTGCATTTGTTACCGAATACCGCAAAGAAACACAGCTTTGTCATAAATTTTTTCACTTTGCCATAAAAAGACAAACCCTGCCGGCACGCTTATTGCTTGTAATACTTTGGGGGGCGGGGTAGTCTGCGCCATCTCAGGTTACATAGATAAACCCCCTGTGGTATCAGTCTGCAGCACCCCAATATGAAGCAGTCTCTTCAGCTAAAGCTCGGCACCCAGCTGACCATGACACCCCAGTTGCAACAGGCGATACGCCTATTGCAACTATCGACATTGGATCTTCAGCAAGAGGTTCAAGCCGCCCTTGATGGCAACCCGATGCTTGAGACTGAAACTGAAGAATCAGCTCCCGATTCAAACACTCCAGAACCCCAAGCCAAGATTGAATCTCCAGCTGAGCCAGATACCCCTCCTGAGCAGGCCATTGAGGAGAGGGAGCTCGCCGAGGGTGACTGGAACCAGAGCATCCCTGACGAGCTACCCGTAGATTCCCGCTGGGATGATGTGTACACCAGCCACAATGGAGGTATGGAGAGCGAAGAATCCGGCTTTGAGCGCAACTCAACCACAGACAGCCTGCAGGATCATCTGCGCTGGCAACTCAACCTGACCCCCCTATCCGAACTAGATAAATCGATCGGTGAGAACCTGATCGATGGCATAGAGCCCAGCGGGCTGTTAAGCGCAGCCATCGAAGATATCGCAAAATCCCTTTCAGTAGATGAAGACGAGGTTGTCGCGGTATTGCGGGCCATCCAACAGTTTGAGCCCGCAGGCTGTGGAGCCCGCAACCTGCGGGAGTGCCTGCTGCTGCAATTACAGCAACTCCCCGTTGAAACGCCCTGGATAAAACAGGCGCAAAATATTATTGAGCGCTACCTTGAGCTGCTCGGCAAACGGGATTTTCGTCAGTTGAGCCGACGTACACGCCTGAATGAGACCCAGCTCGGCGAAGTCATCCGGTTGATCCAGACCCTAAACCCCAGTCCGGGCGATGGCTTTGCGCAGCAGGAAACAGCTTATGTGATTCCAGACATCATTGTTTCCCGCCGAGAGTTTCGCTGGCAGGTGGACCTGAACCCGGAAATCACCCCCAAAATCCGTATTAACAGTCATTATGCGTCCATGGTTAAACGGGCGGACAATTCCCGTGACAACAATTTCCTGCGAGATCACCTGCAGGAGGCGCGCTGGTTTTTAAAAAGTCTGCAAAGCCGCCATGAGACTCTGCTCAAAGTAGCAAACTGTATCGTCGACAAACAACAGGGGTTTTTTGAGGAAGGGCCTGAGGCCATGCGCCCTATGGTGCTGGCCGATGTGGCTGAAGCCATTGGTATGCACGAATCCACCATATCCAGGGTGACCACACAGAAATACATGCTCACTCCTCGCGGAGTCTTCGAGCTGAAGTACTTCTTCTCCAGTCATGTGAGCACCGATTCCGGTGAGGATGCCTCCTCCACCGCCATTCGAGCGCTGATTCGCAAACTTATTGATGGAGAAACACCCCGCAAACCCCTCTCCGACAACAAAATCACCCAGGAATTGGATAATCAGGGTATCAAGGTAGCTCGCCGAACCGTGGCAAAATACCGGGAATCCATGGGTATTCCCTCTTCCAGTGAACGAAAACGGCTGGTCTAACCTTTCATAAGCAAGTTTGCGACCTGACTTAATTCTTGAGTCACAAGCTGCCTGGCGTCATTTACCCCCTCCTCTACAACCAAACTCCAAACTTTGAGTGTATCCTTCCATTCTGGCCCACTTCCTAGTAGGGTTGCGACCCGAATGGGAGGCGCGCCGGTATGTGATGCACTCGATTAGGAGAAATCCATGCAGATCAACATTAGTGGTCACCACGTCGACGTTACCTCGCCTATGCGCAACTACTGCGAAAGTAAGCTGGAAAAGCTATCCCGGCACTACGACAACATCACTAACGCTCAGGTCATCCTGTCCGTTGAAAAACTGATCCAAAAAGCTGAAGCTCGAGTACATATTAATGGTCACGATCTTTGTGCCGGTTCGGAAGACAAAGACATGTACGCGGCCATTGATGCGCTTACCGACAAGCTGGACCGCCAACTGAAAAAGCACAAAGAGAAGTTGCAGAACCATCGCTAAACTATGACACTCGAAGCATTACTCTCCCCCCGCCTAAGCCTTTGCCAACTGGCGGGGAGCAGCAAAAAAAAATTACTGCTCAATATTGCCCAGGCTATCGCCGAACAATACCCGCAACATGATTCCGATACTACGTTCAACCAGTTGATCGCTCGTGAGCGCCTGGGCTCGACCGGAATTGGAGAAGGGGTAGCCATCCCCCACTGTCGCTTGCCTGGTTGTGAACGCCCCATTGGTGTTCTCTGCACCATTGAGCCGGCAGTTGATTTTGATGCTATCGATCGTCAACCTGTCGACTTGTTGTTTGTCCTGCTCGTGCCCGAGGATGCGGAGCAACAGCATCTGGAAACACTGGCTGAAATCGCCGCATTATTTTCCAATAGCCTGGTAAGAGATAAATTACGACAAGCCAAAAACAGCGATGAACTTTACGCGCTGGCCGTAGATAGCGCCGCAGCCGCCTAAGCCTGGTACTGAGCTTTACCACGGGCAATGCAGGGATAGATTGTGGAATCGGTAACAGTTATTTCGCGAGTAATATTAGCGAGACAAGAATTCCAACGAACAGTGGTGTACAGGCCTGACAAAGGGGATCTTCATGCGTTTGGTGATTATCAGTGGTCGTTCCGGCTCCGGTAAAAGTTCCGCCCTGCAACTTTTGGAGGATGAGGGCTATAACTGTATCGACAATCTACCTACCAGCTTACTTCCCGAGCTGGTCAAGCGGGTTGAAGAGCAACCACCAGGAGAAGAAGCCCGCTTGGCACTCGGTGTCGACGCCCGCAACCTGTGGCAGGATATTAAGCAGGCTCCCAGGGTTATCGAATCCCTGCGAGCCAGCGGTATAAAATGTGATGTGATATTCCTGGACGCGCGTGAACCCGTACTGGTTCAACGTTTTAGCGAAACCAGGCGCAAACACCCACTCAGCAACGACTGTACCCACCTTCTCGAAGCACTAAACAAGGAAAAAGAACTACTCACTCCTATCTCGGCAATCGCGGATATGGTGATTGATACCAGTAACCTGAGTTTGCACGAATTGCGTGGACTGATGAAAAGCCGGGTAGTAGGTGATAAGTCAGAAGGCATGGCAATACTTTTCCAGTCTTTCGGTTTTAAATATGGTGTTCCCGTTGACGCGGACCTGATATTTGACCTGCGCTGCCTGCCAAATCCTTACTGGCAACCAGCCCTGAAAGAAAAGACCGGCCTGGACCCGGAGGTTGCCGAATTTCTGCAAGCCCACCCCGAAACCAGTAAAATGCAGACGGACATCGCCAACTTCCTGGATAATTGGTTGCCTTTCTACCAGAAAAGTAATCGCAGTTATACCTGCATATCCGTTGGCTGTACCGGAGGGCGCCACCGCTCGGTGTATATGGTGGAGCAATTGGCCCAGATCTTCGCAAAAAAATTTAACAACGTTCAAATCCGCCATCGTGAGCAGCAGAAATAGCCCTCTATCAAGCACAACTCTCCTATGCAAAAACAGCGCCTCACCATTATCAACAAGCTCGGCCTACACGCACGTGCAGCCAGCAAGTTCGCCCAGACATCGGCACGCTTCTCTGCAGAGATCAAAGTACACTGCCAGGGTAAGTCAGTAGATGGAAAGAGTGTTATGGCGCTAATGCTGCTGGCTGCTGCAAAGGGAACTGAACTTGAATTGGAGGTTGAGGGTCGCGATGAGGACGATGCACTTGGCGCAATCTGTGAATTGGTAACGGATCGATTCGGCGAGTCCGAGTAGTTTGCAAAAGCAAACATCTCTGGATAGAGTCCCGCCATGGGCATAAAATCTCTGCTACCTCCCGGCAGCCAACGCCCCAACCACCGCTAAGCAGTAAGGATTAGTCGTGTCCAGCCCACCCCAAGCCGAAATCAAGTTCCGCGCCCAAAATCAGCTCAGTGAGCTGTTCGCCGCACTCGATAGTGGCACTGGGCAGGAAGTGCGGCGCATGCTCAAAACTCTGACTCCACAGAGCATTGCGCAATTGCTGGAGAGCTCTCCCCCACGCATTCGCCAGGTTCTTTGGAACTTAATCGACCGGGATGTCGAAGGTGAAGTACTGCAGGAGCTGACCGACGAAGTACGCAGCCAAATCCTCGACACCATGGATACCGAGGAGATGGTGGAGATTATGGAAGGGCTGGATGCGGATGATATTGCCGACATCCTCCAGCAACTCCCTGAGCGTGTGGTCTCGGAGGTCCTCTCCTCGATGAGCGAGACCGACCGTCTGCGGGTGGAAAGTGTACTCGCCTACGACGAGAACACCGCCGGCGGCCTGATGGACACCAATACCATCTCGGTGCGCCCGAACCTGAGTCTGGACGTCGTCCTTCGCTACCTGCGCCGCCACGAGCAGCTACCAGAATCCACCGACAGTCTGTTCGTAGTCAACCGTAAAGGGCAGTACATCGGGTTGCTGCCACTATCCAAGCTGCTTACCACGGACCCATTAGTAACTGTTCGCGAAGTTGTGAATACCGATGTGGAGCCCATCCCTGCGGATATGCGCGATACTGAAGTCGCCCGACTATTCGAGAAGTACGACTGGATTACAGCACCAGTAGTTGATGAGGATAACCGCTTGCTGGGGCGTATCACCATTGATGATATCGTGGATGTAATTCGTGAAGACGCCGACCACTCACTGATGAGCCTGGCGGGCCTAGATGAGGAAGAGGATACATTTGCTCCTGTGAGGCGAACCGCACGCAGGCGGGCACTGTGGCTGGGTATCAACCTGCTCACTGCCCTTCTCGCCTCCTGGGTTATCAGCTTATTCCAGAATACCCTGGAAAAAGTAGTCGCACTGGCTGTATTGATGCCCATTGTCGCCAGTATGGGAGGCGTGGCCGGGAGCCAGACTCTCACTGTTGTCATCAGGGGGATGGCGCTTGGGCAAATTGGTAAGAGCAATCTCAACTGGTTACTCTCACGCGAATTGGGTTCTGCTGCCCTAAATGCCCTTCTCTGGTCCCTGGTTATGGGAGGTATCACTGCCCTCTGGTTTAGCGATATCGCTATCGCCATTATTATTGTCGCTGCAATGGTGATTAATCTGGTTACAGCGGCGTTGGCCGGTGCGATATTACCGGTTGCTTTGCGCGCTATGCGCATCGATCCCGCGCTGGCAGGTGGTGTAGCCCTGACTACGGTTACCGATGTTGTGGGATTTATGTCCTTCCTTGGCTTAGCCACCTGGCAGTTTGGATGAGCCGAAAAAGCAATCCTACAGCGGCGCTGTAGGCTCGAACAATACCGGGGAGTCCCGGGTAAACACGCGGAATTCGAGATGTACGAATACGACGATTATGAAGATGACCTGCCGAAGAGCAAGACCCAGGTCAAACAGGAGATGCACGAATTACAAAAGTTGGGCAAGCAGCTTACCGAGCTACCCAAAGCACAGCTTGCCGAAGTGCCTTTGGATGAGGATCTGCGTGAAGCTATTGATACCCTGGCGCGTATCAAGTCCAACGAGGCTCGCCGCCGACAAATGCAATATATTGGCAAGCTGATGCGCAATACTGACCACGAAGCTATTGAGGCAGTTCTGAACAAATTCAAAGATCGAGACCAGCTTCATTTGCGCTTCGACAAAATGGCCGAGGAATGGCGCAAACGCCTGCTGGAGGAGGGCAACAGTGCACAGGGTGTATTGTTTGATCAGTACCCTCAAGTGGATCACCAGCAATTGCGCCAGCTGGTACGGGACTCCCACCGGGAGATCAAAAACAGTAAGCCCCCCACGAATCAGCGCAAGTTGTTCCGCTATTTGCGGGACTTCTTTATGCAAGACTCCTAGAAGTCCACAACAGTCCTATGGGGGCGGCTTCACTCCCGCCCCCATATCCCTCGTCGACAGAGCGAAGCTCCCACCGACCACTTGTCGCAGTTATTGCTTTTTCATTACTGCAGGCACGAAGTCCAGGGCAAGGGAGTTCAGGCAATAACGCAGGTTAGTTGGCGCAGGACCATCCTTAAACACATGCCCCAAATGTTCTCCGCACTTGGACAATACTTCGGTGCGGCGCAGGCCCCAGCTGAAATCATCCTTTAACACTATATTTTGCGGGTATGCCACCTCCCAAAAACTGGGCCAACCCGTGCCCGACTTGTATTTGTGTTTTGAACTGAACACAGGGAGACGACAGCCAGCCGTGACATAAGTCCCCTCCTCCTCGTTATAAAGCAGCTTCCCGGTAAAAGCTCGCTCAGTGTCCTTTTTCCACAGGACCTTATATCGATCCTCAGGGAGTATCTGCTTCCACACTGATTTGGGGATCTGCTCCAGACCTTTGCCATCGGAAATACGCTCTTTGGCTTCTCCAACTGTCATAGTCTGGATGCGTTGGTCATCGGCTTCTGAGCAAGCCGATACTGCCAGGGTCACCACCAACAGGGAGCCTAATAACCGGGATCCTGCCATCTGCAAAACTCCTTTCTCCAAGTGTGTTGTTATCACCATAAGATTAGAGCGCCCTGGACCGGTGCGGTTCAAAGAGGTTAATCGACTACTAGCTGCCGGTGCTCGCGCTCACCGGAGGTGCAGATTGGCTGCCTGGCCTCATCTCTTGAGCAGGTACGGCACTATCTCTTACAGAAGCGGCCCCTTGGCGCTCGGCTCCGCCCCCATCAAAGAGCCTTTCAAAGCGCATCTGCGGGTCTGCCCAGTCGCCACTAATACGGTAGCTGACACTCGCCACCTTTTTCACCTGCTTCTTAAAAGCTTTGCTAATCAGGTAAACCCCCGCTGCGGCAGGAAGGCCCCCAGCCAAGGCTGCCACCAGCGCGAGGTTATTACTTACTGGCAGGGTCGCCACCAAAGTAAGGTCCAAATCTTCACGCAGCAGATTTACCCTGCCCGCCATCTGCAACTCACTGGTGGGGCCTTCAACCTGAATCGGCACCGCAATCAACAATTGCCCGTCGCCTTCAAAAACCACCTCCCCTCGCACCCGATCAAAGGCCATGCCACTTTTGTAGAGATCGGAAAAATCCAGGCGCAAGCGGCGCGCCCAGGTATCAAAATTAAACAGGGACAACAGGCGTAATACCGTAGAGCCCGCAGTTCCTGTGGAGCGCAGGAAGCGCCCATCCCTGATATCGATCTTGAGTTCCCCAGACAAAAGACTTCCCTTAACCAGGGCGGGAGATCCATTCCAGCGCAGGGCGGTATCGAAGCTGGCGGACTTGCTCTCGATCAAGGGCTCATGCCCCATCAAGCGTTGGAAGTCGGCGAGATCATCGGCCACCAGGCGACCGATAAACTCAGATGAACTTTTGCCCTCAGCATCGCGCATCCAAATCAGCTGCGCATTCTGGCGTTTTTCCCCTTTGCCACGCCCTTCAATACGGAAGCCGCGCACGCTGCCGCGAATATCGCTCAGTACCAGCCGCTCTTTGGAGGGGCGCACATTGAAGGACCAGCGCCCCAGCTCCTCATCACCCAGCAGGAGACTCTCAGTACTGAAATCAATAGCAGGTAAGCTCTGAAAATCGAAGCCCGCCCAAGGGTCAGGGGCCTCTTCTGCAAAGGGCTCCAGGGCAAAAGGATCCTGCTGAATCACGCCCTTTTCCTCCGGGGTTGGCAGGCGCAAGTGGGCCAGTTGTAATTGTAAAGGCGCCTCACCTCCCAGAATTCCGCTCAACTTGCCCGCCGCCATCTCGCTGTCAAATTCCAGCCGCCAATCGGTCCCTGTACCGTTGCCGGTAATGTGTATATGTTCAATATTCACAGTACCCAATTCCAGGAGGTCAGAACTGAGGTCGATACTCACTGGCAATGGTTCAGCAAAATTAGCAGCTTCATCACTCGCGGGAGTATCAGCCAGTTTTCCAAGGCCAGTGAAACCTGCCACCCGGCTATCTACAGCTTCAACTTCGAATTGGGAGTCGCTCTTTCCAGGGGAGGATAGGTCGTCACTGTATACGCTCAGCAGCTGCTCCCAGCGGGGCAAATCAATGCTGGAAATATCACCCGTGATCGTCAGCCCCCGCGCCTTGGGAAGCTTTGCCTCTGCATTCAAGCCGATAGCGGCTCGATCAAGCGCCCCTTGCACCAACCAGAACTGTCCCTGCAGGTGCTCACCATAGTCAAGGTGAAACAGGCTACCCTGTTCACCAATCGGCGCCCGCAGTACAAAGTTCGTTTCGGTTTCAGAGGGTTTTCCCAATGGCTCAGGCAGCTTCACTTCGACACCGGCAAGGCTTGAAGTCAGCTCGAAAACTGCCGAATAGGGGGCTTCCTTTGCCTTAGCGGGAATGGTAACCAGGGCCTGGTAGTCCATGGCACCATCCAGCCATTTGAGCTCCGGCCTTTGACTCCAGGAGAAAATAGAATCTGTAGTGGCATTTCCGTCTACCACTACCTGGGTGTCCCGTAGTGTCCCCTTACCAAAATGGCGGATATGTGCGCTAACTGGCCTTCCCCACAACTTGCCACTCACTCGTGTACCTGTAAGACCGTTCTCGCTGTCATAGATTACTTTACCGAACAGCTCATCAGTTTGCAGACGCAGGTTTTTAAGCTCGAGTTCTCCACCACTTAACTGCAATTCAACCCGCTGGCTGACGTTTATATTCGCACCACCGAGAGCTTGGGTCAGGCTCAGCCGGCCATCGATATTCCCCGCCAGGCGCCAGTCATCGAAGGCACTGCCCAACTGTTGACGCAGAGGAGACTCCCTCAGTAGACGCAGGCCATCGGCTGCAGGGCCGGATAACTGGGCCTGCACATCCAGGCGCGACCCTTTGCTGGCAACTGGGGAAACCTCAACAAAAATATCTTCAGCATCAATATTCCAGAGTTTGGCCCGCTCAGCGCCGACAGAAACCACCCCATCATTGATCAATAAGCGACCATCTACATTATTCGCAGAAGGCCACTCAACAGCGTATTTCAGGCTGGCATCGACAAAATCCGCAGCTAACTGTACGGTTTGGCGGTTGCGGTGGGCCCCCAGAGCACGCAGTGAGTCCTCCTTACCATCAGAACGATAACTACTACCCCGGTAGATAAATGCGGCGCTCTCTACTCGACCGGAATTATCCACTCCCAAGCCCGTATTGAGCCAACTGCGCAAATCCTTGCTGACAGTAGTTGGTACCAACTGCTTTTGGGCGGTAACCGCAGCATCGCGCAAAGACAAAGCCAGTACCAGATCGACCGGACGACTCTGCGCACGAACAGGCAGGGACAGCAGGAACTGGCCATTAACTTCACCCAAGGCTCCATTCAGCCGGAGGGGACCTGACAGTATGCTTATCTCGTTTCCATCCCTGTCCAGACTCCAGGCCACGGTTCCGCTGGCTTGTTCAAAAGCAAAAGTATTTCGATACAAATTTGGGAACTGTGCCGTTAGAGGTGAACCATCCAGTTCGACCCGGCCATTTGCACCATCGAGCTCCAAATAACCACTCAGATCGGTAACCGCTGGCGCGCCACGAAATGCTTTGGCCTGTATACCCTGCAAGTTGGCCCGTAAACTAACAGTACCTTCTACAGTACGTAGCAGCTGAATCCGGCGCAGCTGGCCACTGGGGTCGAGAGCCCGCAACCAGTCATCCGCAGCCCCCTCAAGGACATTAAGCCGCTTGAGAATGTCACCCCAGCCGGCCAGATCAACCACATCAGCATTCAGGGACAAGCCTTGCTGGCCACTGCTTACTTGCAGATTCAGCGGGGGCATTTGTAGGTTTTGCCACTCGATCTGAATATCCTGTAAAGCCAGTCGCCAGTGCTTACCAGGCAACCAACGTCCTGATAGATCCCCAGAGAATGCGCGAAGTGGAGCCATAACATAGGCACCGGAGGGTGCAGCCTCTCCCTTGTCTTCCAGAACTTTGTCCAGGTTTTCCACTTGGGCGAGGTCGACTTGTCCAACCAAGCGATAACCACTTTTGGCATCGCTGTGTAACCACAAGCGGCCATCTGCCCATTTGCGACCGCTCCAGTGGAATCGATCCGGGAGTGGTGTCAACTCGTGCAGTAGAGTGACGATATCCTCATCCAGCAATAGCTCATTAAGCTGCATATAGCCACGCAGAGAGAAATGCTTTTTATTTCTCGGGTTCCCACGACCCTCGAGAACCAGGCGCAAGGTCTCAGAGTGCACATTTTCACTGTCCCCTTCACGGGAGATAAACGCACGGGCCACCAGGCGGTGGAAGTCACCCTGGTTTTCCAGCTGTATCTGCGGCAGGTTGATCTCGGCCAATTGGTCGTCCTGGAGCCGAATAGTAATGGCAGCATCCCGAATCTGGATTTTGGGGCTCAGCTGGAAAAGTCTCGCAGGATCTGCCGCTTCTGGATCGGCAACAACCCTGCCATCGGGCTTCAAGGAAATATCGGGGAAACCATCCAGGCGCCACTCTCCCTGCGCATTGCGACTCAGGCCGGCGGCAAAAGCGTTCATTTGCAGGTCTTTCCACACCAGTTCGCGATTCCACAAACTGGCGAGTAAATCCAACTGGAACAGACCGTGTCCCATACGAAGCTCGCCATTTTTGCCCAGCCGCAAACCATCCAACTGCAGGGCTACCTGTAATGCCTCCCAGCGCAGAGAAATCCTGTCCATCTGCACCGGCACACCCAGCTGGCCAGACAGCCAGTGGCTGATTTGCGGCCTGTATTCCTCCACCTGTGGGGACAACAGGCGGCCGGTCTGCACCAGTATCGCCAGGGCAATGACCAGACTGACAGATAGTAACCAGAACTTACGGGCAAGCCAGCGCATCACAGCCATTACCACTCTCCCCGGAGCGCGGGGCAGCCGTGAATATCTTCATAGTCCACGCTAGGTATCGGGGATAAAACGACTGGTAACTCACACAAGAACAATGTCGTACTGCTCCTGGTTGTAGATAGGCTCAACCTGAAATTGTATTGGGCGGCGAATAAACTCCTCCAGGTCGGCTACATTGGCCGATTCCTCATCCAGCAACAGGTCTATCACTACCTGACTTGCCAGTACCATAATTTTTTCACTATCGTAGGCTCTCGCCTCGCGAATGATTTCGCGGAATACTTCAAAGCAAACAGTCTCTGCACTTTTAAGGGTGCCACGGCCCTCGCATACCGGGCAGGCTTCGCACAAAATCTGCCCAAGAGACTCACGCGTGCGCTTGCGTGTCATTTCAACCAGCCCCAGCTCGGAAACACCGGTAATGCTCGACTTGGCATGATCCCGTTCCAGAGTCTTTTCCAGTGTGCGCAAGACCTGACGCTGATGTTCGGGGTCCTTCATATCGATAAAGTCGATAATGATAATGCCCCCCAGGTTACGCAGACGCAGCTGGCGGGCAATTGCCGTCGCCGCCTCCAGGTTGGTCTTGAAAATAGTTTCTTCCAGGTTACGGTGACCAACAAAGGCACCGGTATTTACATCGATTGTGCTCATCGCCTCAGTCTGTTCGACGATGAGATAACCGCCAGACTTCAGTGTTACCTTATTTTGTAAGGCGCGGCGAATTTCTTCTTCCACGCCATAAAGGTCGAACAGTGGCCGTTCACCGGGATAATGCTCCAGACGGCCGGCAATTTCCGGTGCATATTTACCGGCAAATTCCGCCGCGCGGCCATGTGCCTCGCGGGAGTCTATACGAATCTTTTCTGTATAGGGGCGTGCAAGATCACGTAGGGCGCGCATAAATAGCGGCAGGTCCTCATAGATGACTGAAGGCAGAGGGCGCACTTTGATACGTTGCTCCAGCTCCCCCCAGAGTTTGTAGAGGAAGGGGATATCCCGCAGCAGCTCTTCCTCGCTAACCCCTTCAGCCACCGTGCGTAAAATAAAGCCGCCATCTGCCGACAGCCCATCGTCGGCGAGACGGGACACAGCGGCCTCCACCAACTGCCGCAGGCGCTCCCGCTCGCTCTCATCTTCAATTCGATTGGAAATTCCAATATGACGAGTCTGCGGCATGTACACGAGGTAACGTGCTGATACAGACAAATGCGTGGTTAATCGCGCGCCTTTGCTGCTTATCGGATCCTTGACCACCTGCACCACCAGGGATTGCCCCTCTCGTACCAGTGCACGAATATCAGCGACTTCAGCATCCCGCGACTCCATCCCCTCATCATCCAGAGGGGCAATATCTGAGGCATGGATAAATCCAGCGCGCTCCAGGCCGATATCTACAAAGGCCGCCTGCATCCCAGGAAGAACCCGAATCACCTTGCCTTTGTAGATATTGCCAACAATCCCACGGCGCGCGCTACGCTCCAGGTAGACTTCCTGCAATACGCCATTTTCTACCAGCGCAACCCGGGTCTCTGTAGGCGCAACATTAATCAGCAGCTCTTCACTCAAGACCGAGTCTCCTGCCAGTAAGGGATACCCGCATTTTCGAGCATTGGAACCAGTGCCTCTAAGGGCAACCCTACGACATTGCTATAACTGCCGCTAATGGACTCCACCAGTGCAGCTCCCATTCCCTGGATGCCATAACCACCGGCTTTATCCACGGGTTCACCGGTCAGCCAGTAGGCTTCAATCTGCGCTCTGGACAAGTGGCGGAAACGAACACGTGTCTCAATCAAGCGGCTGAACTGCTGCTCCTGACTGCGCAAGCAGATTGCACTCAACACCGAATGCTCCACACCGGAAAGAGAGAGCATCATGGACTTATAGTCAGCATAATCTTGTGGCTTTTCCAATACTCGCTCACCGGCAAGCACTATTGTGTCAGAGCCCAATGCCCAGAGGCCATCGGGGCTTGCTGCCAGCCCCAGGCCGACAGCAGCCTTATCATGGGCCAGGCGCTGGATATATTCCTGGGGAGTCTCATCCGACTGTTTCTGCTCAGGGACAGAAGGGGTTACTTGACTAAAGGAAACGCCAATCTGCGCCAGCAGCTCGGCACGACGCGGAGAGCCCGAGGCGAGGAGAAGTCGATTTGAAATCGTGGTATTTGTCACTGTACTACATATTCCCTGTGGGCCAGCGGCTGATTATAGCGATATCGTTCGAAAAATGATCAATTTTTACATTGATTTACAGTGCTGACGCAATAGTCAGCGTATGTGAAGGCGATTACACAGACCTCTTAGGGGAGGTGTGACACAAGGCCAAAGCAGCGCTGTCGTGAGCGCCGGCCAAAGAAAGGTTAACCCTGGCACTGTTTTTCCCTCCAGCCCGTGTACCCAGTTACCTACCACCTGATTGATACCTACCAGCACAAAAACCCACAAGAGTTGTTGCGCCGGGTTGAAAACCCTGGTGCGCTGGTAGGTCAACAAGCTGAAATAGGCCAGCACAGACAATGCAAGGGCATGGGTACCCAGGCTTGCTCCGGTCACCAGATCCTCCAGGATCCCCACCAACCAGGCAAAACCCACACCGAGGACTTGAGGCATACGCGAGACCCAGAATATGACCAGTAAGGCAGGAAATGCCGGGCGAAACCAAAGCCACTGCTGTGGCAGGGGCATAACCACAAGCAGCATAGAGAGAAAAATGGTAGTGGCGATAAACCAGCGACTACTCGCTTGCAAGGCCCGACCCCCTGTCACTGATGACAGCCAGAACAAAGCGGCTGCGATTCATACGCCCACGGGGCAGCACTTCTGCCTCGGCAAAGGGCTTACCCGGATCTCGGGTGACCGACATCACCTCCCCCACCGGGTAGCCAGCCGGGAAGCGCCCCCCCAAGCCAGAGCTGAGTAGCAGGTCTCCTTCACGGATATCACTGGTATTAGCCAGATGCCGCAGCTTGAGCCGGTATAGGTCCCCAGTACCTTCGGCCACTGCACGCATGCTGTTGCGTAACACCTGCACAGGGATGGCATGGCTGGAATCTGTGATCAATAGGATTCGGCTGAATGAGTTTCCCGCTTCAATGACCTGACCAAGTAATCCGCCGGCATCCATCACCGGTGTGCCCACATCAATACCGTCATCCCGACCTTTATCGATCAGCAGCACATGTTCCAGAGGGTCCGGGGAAACACCGATAATTTGCGCGACCAGGACTCGATCATCGACCATTTCGGCCGAATTCATCAACTCTTTGAGCTGGGTATTTTCCGCCTTTACCGCAGCCAGCAGCTGGCTGCGCTGCTCCAGCAGTAATACCTGGCGCTTCAGACGATCATTTTCTTCCAGCAATTCGTCGCGGGAACGAAACTGCTCGCCCGCCCAGTCAGTCACGCGTTCTGGCGTGCCGGTTATCCAATAGAGGGGAGCGACAGCATCGAAAAGGCGCTCTCGGGCCGAATGGAGCCAGTCGGTGTAATAGCTCATCGCAAACAGGGAGATCGCCAAAATAGCCAGAGTAATCAGGCGGGTCTCTTGGGAGGGGCCGCGGGTAAATAGCGGTTTCAAAGGCAGCCCCCTTTGGACAGAACAGTTTTTATTGGTTTCACAATATATCGGATGTCACTGCAACGTGAAACTAACCGCCAGTGCGGAAGCCCGCTGATAAAATTGAGGACCGCCTTGGCCTCGATTAACTCAGTTAGACATCAGGTACAGGCGGCTGCGATCCAGCATATCCAGTGCCTTGCCGCCACCTCGGGCCACACAGGTCAAAGGATCGTCAGCGACGATCACCGGCAAACCGGACTCCTCCATCAGCAGCCGATCCAGGTCGCGCAACAGGGCACCACCTCCGGTCAGCACCATGCCACGCTCGGCAATATCCGAAGCCAGCTCAGGTGGAGACTGCTCCAGGGCACTTTTCACCGCCTGCACAATGCCGGTCAGAGGCTCCTGCAGGGCCTCAAGAATTTCATCGGAGTTGAGGGTAAAACTGCGAGGCACCCCTTCCGCCAGGTTCCGGCCGCGCACATCGATTTCACGAACTTCACTACCCGCATAGGCACAGCCAATTTCTTCTTTTATGCGCTCAGCAGTGGCATCACCAATAACACTGCCGTAGTTACGTCGCACATAATTGACGATGGCCTCATCAAAACGGTCACCACCAATGCGTACCGAGTCAGAGTACACCACGCCATTCAGGGAGATAATAGCGATCTCAGTGGTACCACCACCGATATCCACCACCATGGAACCGCTGGCCTCCTCCACATTCAGGCCTGCACCGATCGCCGCAGCCATAGGCTCTTCAATCAGGGACACTTCGCGCGCACCTGCACCCAGGGCAGACTCGCGAATCGCGCGGCGCTCCACCTCGGTAGACTGACATGGCACACATACCAGTACGCGGGGGCTCGGACGCATCCAGCTGTTTTCATGCACTTTCTTGATAAAGTGCTGCAACATTTTCTCAGTCACCTGAAAGTCAGCGATAACGCCGTCCTTCAGTGGGCGGATGGCCGTGATATTGCCAGGAGTCCGACCGAGCATACGTTTGGCTTCTACACCGACAGCCTCAACGATTTTCTGGCCATTGTAGTGACGGATAGCGACGACTGATGGCTCGTCGAGAACTACGCCGCGATCGCGAACGTAAATCAGCGTATTGGCGGTTCCCAGGTCAATAGAGAGATCACTGGAGAACATGCCCCGCAAACGTTTAAACATGGAATTCAATTACCTTGTACTAATTGTCAGCCCCCAGGTAGGGCACTGCGGGCGCGGCTTATATTATGGATACAAATCCTAGTTAGTCCGCGCAAATAATTCTGAGTTCCGAGCCGCATTTCGAATCGGAATTTACGCAACACGCCGGAGTCTCTCATCGCCCGGCAGGATTCGGCAAACTCTAACAACGGCACCGGTTCAGGGCAAGGCTGAAGCAGGGCTAATCGATTGCAACGAGCCGAGACCACTAGGATCGATGAGAATAGTGGACTGTTGTGCTAAATTTGCCGGTTCTGTTCGGGCGCCTGCCTGAGGCAGTCACAGATAGATTCGCAACTCATGCTGGAGGAGCCCCATAGCCATGGCAGTGGATACGCAAACCGTAGAAAAACTGGCGGAACTGGCCCGCATCGCCATATCCAATGAAACGATTGAGGAAGTCAGCGGCCGCCTTGGCGACATCCTGCAACTGGTCGACCAGCTGCAGGCTGTTAATACCGACGGCGTCGCTCCCATGGCACACCCACTCGATGAAGTGCAGACCCTGCGCAGCGATGCCGTAACAGAATCCGACCAGCGCGAGAGCCTTCTGGCTCTGGCACCCCTGGCAGAAGAGGGACTCTATCTGGTACCCAGGGTGATTGATTGAACCGCAGGTACCACCGTAAACCCACCTGAATACCAATAGTCCCCAGTCTGCCCAGAGTCTTTAAGGGAATAACATGCATCAGCTTACTATCGCCGAGATTATCCGAGCACTTCGGAGCAAAGAATTCTCCAGCACTGAGATAACCCGCCATTTGCTTGACCGCATCCAACAGCTGGATAGCAACTACAACAGCTTTATAACCGTAACCGAAGAGCTGGCCATGGCCCAAGCAAAAAAAGCCGACCAGCGTCTGGCAAAAGGTGAGGCACCGGCATTGTGTGGCATTCCCATCGCCCACAAGGACATTATCTGCACCAACGGAATACGTACCAGTTGTGCTTCAAAAATGCTAGATGACTTCATTCCTCCCTACGACGCGACCATTGTGGAAAACCTGAATACGGCGGGTACAGTCACTTTGGGTAAGACCAATATGGATGAGTTCGCCATGGGCTCTTCCAATGAAAGCAGTTACTACGGCCCAGTGAAAAATCCGTGGAATACCAGCTATGTACCCGGCGGTTCCTCCGGCGGCTCAGCCGCTGCGGTGGCCGCCTTACTGGTACCGGGTGCCACTGCTACCGATACCGGTGGCTCTATCCGCCAGCCGGCAGCCCTGACTAACACTACCGGGCTTAAGCCAACCTATGGCCGCATATCTCGCTGGGGCATCGTCGCATATGCCTCCAGCCTGGACCAGGCTGGACCTATCGCACGCAATGCGGAAGATACTGCCTACCTGCTGTCAGCAATGGCCAGCCACGATCCTAAAGATTCGACCAGCCTGGATCATCCACCGGCGGACTTTACCGCTGGGCTGAACAACTCTATTGACGGCATCAAGATCGGTATCCCCCGGGAGTACTTTGGCGAAGGGCTGAATACCGAAACTGCAACCCGCATTCAGAATGCGCTCAAGGAGCTTGAACAGCTCGGTGCACAATTGGTTGATATCAGCCTGCCCCACACTGAGCTGGCGATCCCCGCTTACTATGTAATCGCGCCAGCTGAAGCCTCTGCCAACCTGTCCCGCTTCGACGGTGTGCGCTACGGATATCGTTGTGAAAAGCCGTCTGACCTGCGCGATCTGTATATGCGCTCCCGCGGCGAAGGCTTTGGCGAGGAAGTTCAGCGCCGAATCCTGGTGGGTACCTATGCTTTGTCAGCCGGCTATTACGACGCCTACTACAACAAAGCACAGCAGGTGCGCCGCCTGATTAAACAGGATTTCGTACAGGCTTTTGAAAAAGTGGACGTCATTATGGGCCCCACTACCCCCTCCCCGGCCTTTGAGCTGGGTGCCAAAAGTGCAGACCCAGTAGCTATGTACCTCGAGGATATCTACACAATTGCCACCAACCTGGCCGGTCTGCCAGGAATGTCTATACCCTGCGGGCTGGTGGACAATATGCCGGTTGGCCTGCAAATCACCGGCAACTACCTGGATGAGGCACGCATGCTCAATATCGCGCACCAGTACCAGCAGGTCACCGACTGGCACAAAGCCAGTGCCGTATAAGGAGAAATATTGTGGAATGGGAAATTGTTATTGGGCTGGAAGTTCACGTACAGCTCTCCACCGAATCGAAACTTTTCTCCGGCGCGAGCACCCGTTTTGGCGCAGCTCCCAATACCCAAGCTTGCGCGCTGGACTTGGCAATGCCTGGAACCCTGCCTGTACCCAATGAGGAAGCCTTTCGCTATGCCGCAATGTTTGGCCTGGCTATGAATGCGGAAATCGGCAAGCGCTCCGTTTTCGAGCGCAAAAATTATTTTTATCCGGACCTACCCAAAGGCTACCAGACCACTCAGTTGGACCAGCCGGTTGTTGGAGACGGTGAAGTGGAAATTCACCTGGAGGATGGCAGCAGTAAGAAAGTACGTTTGCACCATGCCCACCTCGAGGAAGATGCCGGTAAATCCCTACATGAAGACTTCCATGGCATGTCTGGAATCGACCTCAATCGCGCCGGCACCCCGCTGATTGAGATTGTCTCCGAACCGGATATGCGCAGCGCCGCCGAAGCAGTCGCCTACCTGAAAAAAATTCACAGTATAGTGACCTACCTGGGAATCTCTGACGGAGATATGTCACAGGGCTCACTGCGCTGCGATGCCAATGTCTCCGTGCGCTTAAAAGGCGAGGAGAAACTGGGCACCCGCACCGAGTTGAAAAACATTAATTCATTCCGCTTCGTCGAGCGCGCAATTAAAGTGGAAGCTGAGCGCCAGATTGACATTCTCGAGGACGGCGGCAGCATCACTCAGGAAACTCGTCTCTACGATGCTGACAAAAATGAAACCCGCTCCATGCGCAGCAAGGAAGTCGCTAATGATTATCGCTACTTTCCGTGCCCTGACCTCCTACCGGTAGTACTCACCGAGGAGTACATCGAACAGCTGCGCAAGACGCTGCCGGAGTTACCGGATGCCAAGGCCAAGCGCTTCCAGTCCGAGTACAAACTCTCCGCCTATGACGCAGACCAACTGACCCAGGAGCGCGTCAGTGCAGATTATTTTGAAATCGTATGTAAGTCCTGTGACGAACCCAAGCTAGCCGCTAACTGGATAACCGGAGAGCTGGCAGCACTGTTAAATCGCAGGGAGATCGGCATTACCCAGTCCCCTGTTTCTGCCGAACACCTGGCTGGATTAATTTCACGTATAAAAGACAATACAATTTCCAGCAAGATCGCCAAACAGGTGTTCGAAGCAATGGCAGAAGGCGAAGGCAGCGCAGATACAGTGATTGAAAAGCGCGGCCTGAAACAGGTATCCGATACCGGCGCCCTCGAAAAAATGGTGGATGAAGTTATCGCCGCAAGTGGTGCCCAGGTGGATAATTATCGCAAAGCTGATGAATCTAAGCGCCCGAAGATGATGGGCTACTTTGTTGGCCAGATAATGAAGGCCTCCAAAGGGCAAGCAAACCCGCAGATAATTAATAAGATACTCAAGCAAAAGCTGGAAGCCCTGCTTTAAATATCAATTTTTTAAATACACGAGCCGGGCTTCAACCCAGTGACATTGAGAGAAGTAAGGATAAAATTTTGAGCCTGAAGAAAGACAAGCAGAAAGTCCTCGGGGAAGTTTTCGATAAAGAGCGCATCGCTGGATTCCTGATTGGTGAAGCTCCTGAAGGGGTCAATCGGGATTACCACCTGCTTGAGCGTGCCTATCGCAGTATGAAAGCGGAAAATTTCGCCACCTTTGTTCAACTATTCCTTGCCGAAAGCATGGATCTCAACAGCCTGGGCCCCGATGGCAAAACACTGCTTGCCCGAATTGATGAGCATCGCCAGAGTAGAGAGTACAGTGACATACTGAAAGCCGCCGGTGCTGGACAATAAATCCTGGCTCCACGCTAGTTAGAGGTAGATTTATGACATCAAATCCCGTTCACGGTATCAACGCATTGGTGCGCGGCGTCCATCTTATAACCAGACGCGAACTGCGACCCTTTATCCTGGTCCCACTACTGATCAACCTGGTGTTGTTCATTATTATTAGCGGCATCATGATTTCTCAGCTGGGCGGTCTCAGCGATTATATCGGCAGCCTGCTCTCTCACACTCCCGTCGATACGGAAAACATGTCATGGTGGGAATCTATCATGGCCAATGGCGCAGCCTGGACAGCCAGTATTTTTCGCTGGCTAGCCTGGATCATTGCGTTTCTGGTGCTATTTCTTTTTTTCCTCATCTACGGCTACCTGTTTGGCATTATCACTAACATTATTGCTGCGCCTTTTAACGGCATTCTCGCGGAAAAAGTGGAAGAACTCCTAACCGGCAAGGCCCCACCGGCAGAACCATTATTACAAATGATATGGCGAACCCTCGGGCGGGAACTGCGGAAACTGGGTTACTTTATTTTTTGGGGCTTGATTATTTTACTGGTTGCCACAGTCACTAGCTGGACAATTGTGATTCCGGCGCTATTAACCGCTGTCTGGGGCGCCTGGTCCATGGCCATCCAATACGTGGATTACCCTCTCGACAACCATCAACGGCCATTTGACGAGCTTAAAAAGGTATTGCGTCGTCGCAAACTGACCAGCCTCGCTTTTGGCGGTACCGTGATGCTGGCGAAGATGGTGCCCATTGTAAATATCTTTGTGATGCCTGCCGCTGTAGCCGGTGGTACTGCATTGTGGATCGAACGCCTGCGTAAGGAAGGGGATCCCGGCACAGATACTTTTCCCACACAGCAACCGGGTAACTCATCAGGCAAAAGCATTACCTGATTTCCTACACGGGGCTCACTATGGGCCCCACTTTCAAGTTTCTTCAATACAATTCGCGCTTACAGCAACTTCCATCTACCTTCCCGAGCGTTTTTTCTTTTTGAGCAGTCGATACCAGGGCTCTTGCACCTGGGCAACATGTGCTGTTGATGCAAGACATTGCACTAGTCCCTCCAATTCTTCCATCAAGGCAGCATCCATAAACTTTTCAGTCATTAGTGCCTGGATTCGACCTATCAACAGCGCATCGCGCAAACCAGCCGGATCCTTGATGCCAGCCACAAACATCTCGGGAAGCCATTGAGCCAGATCCTTCGCCCGCAGCCGGTCATTACCCTGATCGGGATATGCGCTGAAGTCGTTACTGAATGCCAGGCCTGACTTGTGTGGCAGAAAATGATTATTTAAAAGGTGATTTGAGGCCTTAAACCTCAAGAAAAACTGTTCTGCATCCCGACGGGAGGGGTATAACTCAGAGTCATCCGCTTTCATCATTGGTTTCAGCTTATTGATCTCCGATTCAGCAACTCCCAACTCAAGTAACTTGTGAGTTAACAAGAACTGCTTGCGACCAACCCCTTCATTGACGCGACAGCTGGGAATTTCTACTCGAGCCCCCAATAGCGCAGAAAAATCACTAACAATATCTCCCCCAACCAAAGCACTGCGTGAAAAATCCCTGACATGTAAAGAACCCCTGCCAAACACTTCCTCCCATAGTTTCAATTTTGCAAAATAGTCATAGTAGATTTTGATATTTTCATCAGAATCAGGAAAAGCCCCTTCTGAATGCCCCAATAACTTGCTGGAAGAGCTTAGGTTCAGAACCGAACTTCGCGCAGCCTGTTTTTTAAAGGAGATTGCTTGCAGATCCTGCCTGCGCAGATAAACAACGATCTGGATATGATCAAAATACTTCATGCAGATCTGGCGAATCCGCTCTATATCCTCATGGCGATAGAGAAAGCAGAGGTGCTCGGCTGAAACTATTGCCTCCTCACTACCACCCTTTGCTGCAGCAAAAAGCTCCTCAAGACGCCGGTTGGGTTGATACAACAGCCGGCCATCTTTTTTGGATACATCAATACAACCCGAAGAGTTGCCCCTTTTTCCAAGGGAAAGAAATTCAACTCCCGCAGACCTCAACTGTTGCGAATACTCTTTCATGGCGAGCTGTAGTGAGCTGGAGCCGGTTTTATGAAAACCGATATGCAGGTGCAGGGTTCGCATCCTAGATACAACAACTCTACATAGGGGAAAGAAAATCGAACGCAGATAAGCCGAGCTGCAACCTGCGTATTATTTGAGTAACAGTATTCAATTTAATTCTAGGACAAAACTGGAAGTTTAAATAGGCGACAAAAGTAAAGCTGGTACAGACGTCACAATCTTAGCCTTGAAGAATATTGGACCAACATTGGGAGGCCAGCAGGCCTAATCTTTTTTACCGAAAAGCACCAGACTGGTCTGCCGAAATATGATCCCGCAACCAGAGCAAAAGGAAAAACCTGATAAATGCTCCCGAACCGGGAGCGGCCAGGCATGTAGAAGAGGTTACGGCGGTAAACCGCAACTGGGGCACCAGAACCGTAAACAAGGCAGGTAGGATACGGTGAGCGCGACGCCCTTAAAGGTGTGCCAGGGAAAAACTACCCGCCAGTCCTGCATGGGCCAGCAGAACCGCTAAAGCACACAACCCGTCAGTGTCGCGCCGGCACCCAAGAATACTCACAAGCTAAAATCACTAACGCTCAAAATCGGTAGCAATTTCCGCTTTGGGATTCGCGTCATTCCTTAGTGGCGGCGGGGCCGGCGGTTGCCGCCACTGCTATGGCGCCCACCTCTATTATCATGGTGACTACGCTGCACTTTCACTCGCGGGGGTTCCACCAGCAACTCCTCAGGCGGCACCTCACACTTAAGCTTTCCACCCAGCAACTGTTCAATCGGCTCAAGTCGCATAGAATCATCTTCACAGGCAAAGCTGATAGAAGTACCGGTTTTACCGGCACGACCTGTACGGCCTATGCGGTGAACGTAATCTTCCGGCTCCTCCGGCAGGGTGAAGTTGACCACATGACTGATACCATCGATATGGATTCCACGGCCGGCAACATCAGTTGCTACCAATACTTTGGTTTTTCCTGATTTGAAGTCATCCAGGGTACGCACACGCTTATTCTGAGCGACTTCCCCGGATAGCAGGCCGGCGGAAATACCATGGGCGATAAGGTGCTCGTGCAAACGTCGGCACTGGTCGCGGCGGTTGGCAAACACGATCAGGCTGTCCACATCTTCACGCTGCAAGATGTTGTAAAGCAACGTATATTTTTCTTCGCTGGCAGCCAAGTAAACATGTTGCTCCACACTGTCGGTGGCAACACGCTCAGGCTCAATTTCCACAATCACCGGATCATCCGTCCACTGTTCAACAAGGGAGTCGACCTCTGGAGTGAAGGTCGCAGAAAAGAACATTGTTTGGCGGTGGGTTTTGCGGGGGGTTTGACGCACGATCCGGCGCACCTGGGGGATAAAGCCCATATCCAACATACGGTCCGCTTCATCAATCACAAGGACTTCTACCTGATCCAGATAGCAATCACGATTGCCGACAAAGTCCAGCAGGCGCCCCGGTGTAGCAACCAGAATATCTACCAAGCGCTCATTCAGATTGCGTTGCTGCTTGTCGTAATCCATACCGCCAACCAGAGTATGTATTTCCAGGTCGGTGTACTTACATAGAGCTTTAGCGTCGTCGGCGATCTGCATCACCAGCTCACGCGTAGGAGCAATAATCAGTGAGCGGGCCTCACCAGCGTAGCGCTCCCCCTCAAAAGGGTGGCGCAACAAGTCTTCAATTACAGTGATCAGGAAAGCAGCTGTCTTACCTGTGCCCGTCTGGGCCTTGCCCACCAGGTCGTGACCATTCAGCGTGTGGGGCAGTGAGCGCCCCTGGATAGGCGAGCAGTACTGGAAGCCGAGATCGTGAATACCCCGCATCAACTCCAGAGGCAGACCCAGGTCATGGAAGCGAACCTTGCCCTCCTCCGCGTGAACCTGGAACTCCTCAATAGACCAGGGAGTGGCCGCCATTTCCGCCTTTGGCTTACGATTGCGGTAGCGGCCCTTGTGGGAAGCTTTGCCGCTGCTCCGGCGCGAATTCCCCTCGCCTTGACCAGATTTACCCCGAGCGGATTGGCCTTTTGAGGCCCGATCAGTCGGGTTCTGGTCGTCTTTACGGCGCTTGGAGCGCTCGTCTCCCTGGCGGGGGCTCTTGTCCTCATTGGAGGAGGAACGACGGAACAACTTTCCTATCAAGTGATATACTCGCTCAAATGTTCAAATAATCGGCGAGTATACTATCACCCTAAGTGGATTCCCGCCTGCTTAAGTGGCGGCACAGCCAATAATCGAGGCTGAAGAAACGCCCCGCTCCACTGCAAAGCAGTGCTAGCAGCATAATGAAGTAGGTCGCTGAAAACTCAATACCATTCTTCAGGATCGTGACGCCGCCCGCCTCAGACAGCCACTCGTAGTTGCCGTGTTCTTTCAAGAGTTCAACAACCCTGTCCTTGCGGGTAATGGCTTCATCAATCAGATCTTCACGCCACTCCCAGGGAGCCACTAAAGTCTTGTCCGGCAAAGCTGACCACCCATTCTCCCAATGTGCTGTTACAGCGGCCACCGCCATCACAAACATCAGAGGAATCGCCACCAAGCGGGTAGCGAAACCAAACAGTAAAGCAATACCACCAAAGAACTCGACTAATGCAGCTGCCCAGGCCATAAACATCGGAGCCGGCAGGCCCAATCCCCAGTCGGGATTACCAAACCAGGCTGCCACATCATCAATACTGCCCATCTTATTGAGCCCGGCCATGATAAATATCGGTGCCAAGTAGATTCGCAGCGCCAAGGGCCCGAGCCAGTCGATTTTACACACGAAATGCAGAAAGCAACCGTACCAGCTGCTCAGGATATTCATCGCACTACTCATCCTTTTTCACTCTCTTTTCAGTATATTTGTTCACTTTAGTCGAGCGAGCAGGACACTTCTTACACAAGGGATCGAGCCCCCTGCTTACTATGCTTGTTCCTCTATAAGGCGAAATGGGAGCTGCGGGTGGGGAATACCTATCTACTGGTCCACGGTATGTTTCTCGGGGGCTGGTGCTGGGCGCGTGTAGCCAAGCACCTGACTGCTGCAGGGCATCGGGTTTTCACCCCCACACAGACGGGCCTGGGCGAGAGAAACCATTTACTTTCACCTTCTATAGGCATGGATACCTTTGTGCAGGATCTGGTGAACGTGATTGAATTCGAGGAGTTGGAACAGGTAATCCTGGTGGGACATAGCTTCGGCGGCATGGCGGCTACCGGGGCTGCCGATGCCCTGCCGGAGCGTATTCGCCACCTGGTCTACCTGGATGGTGCCATTCCGCAATCCGGTCACGCTTTTGCCGAACAATTACCCACAGAAATCCGCTCCAAACGCCTGGCCGCCTCGCGGAAAATAGGTAGTACCCTCTGTTTTATGCCAATGGCCCCCAGCCTGCTGGGAATAAAGGCCCCCGCCGATATCCACTGGTTAGCCAGGCGCATGACCCCCCACCCAGTCAAAACCTATCTGGACCCCATTCATTTGCGCCAAACAGTAGAGCAGGGCCCTGCCTGTACATATATCCGCTGTACCAACCCGCATTATTTACCAGCCAATATAAGCGGAGAACACGCACGCAGGATCCCAGGTTGGCACTATCGGGAAATTGCGGAAAACCACGGTTGCATTATCAATGCGGCACATTCAGTCGCCGAATTATTACAGGAAATTCCTCCGTAGCCGCTGGGCGGGAAGTGGTTTTCGCCGTAAAATAGCCGACCTTTTTGGCGACGGGTTACCTGTGCTGTAGATTCCCTTCAGCCACCCACCCAGCCTTGAAGGCCATTTGGCAACGCCAATAAATCCGATAAAACTGTATTGCCACAGTCTTCTGTTGGAATTGGCTGATACCTCACAATTATCCATAGACACAGTCCCAAGAAACCTGGTTCTTCCCTTGTTTAAGCTTTATCGACGCGCCATTTCAACCGAGCTATCCCACCTGACCACACTGGGCGGGCCACTAGTGGTCAGCAACCTGGCGGTGGTGAGCATGGGAGTTGTGGATACTATCGTTGCTGGTCGCGCTGGCGAGGTGAACCTGGCGGGTCTGGCACTGGGCTCCAGTATCTGGGCGGTGTGTGCGGTGACCCTGATTGGTCTCCTCGCCGCAATCTCTCCAGTCGTTGCCCACCTGCGCGGCGGACAGGATGAAGAAGGCTGCGCGAAACAACTGCACCAAGCCCTGTGGATCGCTCTTGTGGGGGGTATCCTTGTGCTCCTCGCTTTGCTTGCGGTACCGGTATGGAGCCAATGGATAGATACAGAGGAGCCCGTGCGCAAGGTTTTACAAGGCTATATTCTGGCCCTCAGCATCGGCACACTCCCCTTTGCCTTGGGCACCGCTCTGCGCGGTTACTGCGAGGGTATGGGACAGGTGCGCCCGGTGATGCGTATATATCTGGCTGCTGCCGTGCTCAACCTGCCGCTGGATATCCTCTTTGTATTTGGTGCCGGACCGATTCCCGCCATGGGCGGTGCCGGCTGTGGCTGGGCCACAGCCGTGGTCAGTTGCCTGATCGCCCTGGCACTGTTTTGGCATGCCGGCAACGATCCGGCCTATCACTCCCTGAAACTCAGATTGCTGCCTTCCAAACCTCACTGGCCAACCCTGCAACACTTGCTCGCTGTGGGCTTGCCGGTATGTGTGGGTGCCGCCGGCGAAGTAACATTCTTTGCCAGCCTCACGATATTGTTGGCGCCCTATGGCGCCGCAATTGTGGCCGCACATCAGATCAGCATGAGCGTTGGTTCTATTTTTTACCTGGTGGCACTCGCCCTGGCACAGGCACTCAGTATTCGCACGGCGCAACTACTCGGCCAAGGCCGCCCCAAGCGGGCTCTGTTTACCGGCAAGGTCGGTATCGGCACAGGAATGATTTATGCGTTGTGTACCGGCATTCTGCTGATCACCTTGCGTAGTCTGTTCGTGCAAGCCTATACAAGCAATACAGAAATAATCGCGGTAGCCACTAACCTGCTGCTACTTTGCGCCGCCTTCCAACTGGTGGATGTAGCCCAGGCCATGACCTGGGGGGCACTGCGAGGCTACAAGGACACCCGTGTTCCCATGTATATCCAACTGTTTTCATACTGGCTGGTGGGGCTCACCAGTGCTTACTGGCTGGGGGAAAACTACTGGGGTGTTTACGGCTACTGGACCGGCGTCTGTATTGGGCTTGGCACGGCTTCCATTTTAATGGTACTGCGACTTCGGCGCACCGGCCGCAAGGCAATACTCAGTGCCCATAGGGCTCAATAGTCCGCGATCTGTCACATTCTTGGGGAACGCTTTGACTATACTGGCGCTCAAAGTCCCCATATGTGCCGAATGCAAGTCAATAATCGACACAGCCTGCAATAAGAAGTTGACCGGAGTTACCGAATGATTTTGCGCCTCTCTCAGGCCAGGCCGCGCCGCCTGCTAAGCCTCGCCCTGTTTTTGACCTCGACCCAGGCAGCTGCCCTGAATGAGGGTGACAAAGAGCAGGAACAGGTTGTGCCCAAGGCGGAAAACCTGCAGCTGGACCAACCGGTAATTTCAGAGCTGGGCCCGCCAACAGGTACCGAAGACCGTGCCGAGCCTGTGGCAGCACCTGTAGAGAGTTCAGAAAGCGAAGAGCAACAAACCCTGCCAAAGGCAGAAAACCTGCAGCTGGATCAGCCGATCAGTGAGCTTGATGCTACCTCCAGCACGAAAAAAGAGCCGGAAGCTAAACCCACTGTGGAGCCAGCCACCCAGGCAAGGGAAACCTCAAGCGGAAGCCTCTCCATAGAAGTAGAGAAAGCCAAGCCACTGCGCCTGCTCGGCGCTGAGGTACCACCGGCCACCTCCACCCGACTGGCCTGGTCCCCAAGCCAGCATTTCGAAGGGGTTTACAGCCCTACAGCCGTGCTGGTGGTCAATGGTGCAAAACCTGGGCCGGTACTCTGCCTGACTGCTGCGGTTCATGGGGATGAGCTTAACGGCGTAGAAACAGTGCGAAGGGTTATGTATGACCTCGATGCCGAGCAGCTAAACGGAGCTGTTATCGGCGTACCTATTGTCAATCTACAGGGGTTCCACCGCAGCTCCCGCTACCTCACTGATCGACGCGATCTCAACAGACACTTCCCTGGCGACCCCAATGGCTCTTCCGCCTCTCGCATCGCCAATTCGTTTTTTCACGAGGTGATCAGCCATTGCAATGCGGTGGTCGACCTGCATACAGGCTCCTTTTACCGCACCAACCTGCCGCAGCTGCGTGGTGACTTGAGCAATCCCAAGATTGTGAAGATGACCAAGGGCTTCGGCTCCACCGTAGTGCTGCACAGCGCAGGGGCCAAAGGCACGCTGCGCCGCGCCGCTGTGGAGGCAGGCATTCCCACAGTGACCCTGGAAGCCGGTGCACCGATGGTTCTGGACGAGCGCTCAGTCAGTCACAGCGTGAAGGGGATACGCACCCTTCTGAACCAGCTGGGGATGGTGAGCAAATTCCGTTTGTGGGGGGACCCGGAGCCGGTGTACTACAACTCCACCTGGCAGAGATCCTCCAATGGCGGCATTATTTTCAGCGAAGTACAGCTAGGGGAGTTTGTACGTAAAGGGGATCTGCTCGGTACAGTCACCAACCCCATCACCAATGTGCGCACTGAGATTCGCTCAGAGCACAACGGGCGTGTTCTCGGTATGGCCCTCGATCAGGTAGTACAACCCGGCTTTGCCGCCTATCACATAGGTATCCAGGCTCCACAGGAACAGATCAGTAGGCCCCAGGAGGTAGTGGCGGAAGAGCCTATCAGTGAAAAACCCCCGGTGCAGGCGGGTAAAGCAGTGACAGCGCCCTCCTCCACTGACACCCCTGCGGAGTTACAGATCGAGGATGATTAAAAAGCCGTGAGCTTGGCCTAAGCCCCGCTAACCTTGTCGATAATAATGGCCTTGGCCTGCTCGATAGGCTCTGGCTGCAGGGTAATATGGTCGATACCAAAGCGCTTGATCAGGGTTTCCCGCAAGCGCTCCAATACCGCTGGCCAGGCTTGCAGGTCATCCACCACAATATGTGCTGACAGGGAGATGGTGCTGGAATCCAGGCGCCAGATATGCAGGTCATGCACCGAGCGCACCCCGTTAACCTGTGCCAGAGTTTCCCCCACCACCGGCAGGCTCAACTCGCGCGGCACTCGCTCCATCAGAACATCTACCGCATCGCGCAGCAGGCGCACACAGGATATCAGGATCAAAAAACAGATCAGCAGCGACAACAACGGATCGATGGGTACCCAGCCGGTAAAATAAATCACCGCACCCGAAATAAGTGCCGCCACTGAACCCAGCATATCCCCCATCACATGCAGTAACGCACCACGGATATTGAGTGTGCGTTCGCCACGATAGAGGACCCAGGCAGCCACAATATTAATCAACAAACCCACAAAGGCGATCAGCATTACTGTGCCGCCGTGTACCGGCTGTGGATTGTGTAAGCGATTGATCGCCGCAAAGGAAATAGCCGCAACAATTAACAGCATAATCAGGCCGTTGGTGACCGCCGCCAGTACCTCAGCTCGCCCCCAACCAAAAGACAATTCTCGGTCAGCTGGTTTTTTTGCCAATACTGCAGCAACCGCGCCAAGCGCCAGGGCAAAGGAATCCGTGAGCATGTGTCCTGCATCACTGAGTAGCGCGAGGGAACCCGACAGCCAGCCACCAACAGCTTCGACAAACGAAAATCCCAGCGTGAGAATCAGGGCAATAAGCAGCGGGCGCAAAGCGCCGTTGCCATTGCGATGGTGGACGTGATCGTGCATAGGTTCCCTCCCAATTCCCCTCGGGGACTGCTCATCTCTACTTATCGACCGCGGGCTATTTGCGCCCCTGCGTTATTCTCTCCCAGCCGGAGAAATCCTTGCGACTCTCCACATCCCGGTAACCGGCAGCAGTAAAGATTTCTCGAACCGCCTGAGCTTGCTGCCAGCCATGTTCCACCAGCAGCCAGCCATCTTCCCCGAGAAAGTCACCAGCCTGCGCGGCTATATGCTCGATATCTGCAAGCCCTTGCCGCTCCGCTACCAACGCTGTACTCGGCTCGAAACGCACATCGCCCTGGCTCAGATGGGGGTCGGCCGCATCGATATACGGGGGGTTGCTGACGATGAGGGAAAAATGCTGAAGTGGTAATTGTGCAAACCAATCGCTTTTAACAACTTTTACATTGGTAAAGCCAAGGCGTTCGCGATTGTCCTCGGCCAGCACCAACGCCGCCTCAGATTTCTCCGCAGCGACAATTTGCCAGCCCGGTTTTTCTGAAGCCAGTGCCAGGGCAATCGCACCGGTCCCAGTGCCCAGGTCGAGGGCATGCAAAGTACTTTGTGGGCAGAGCCGCAAAGCGGTTTCCACCAGCAACTCGGTATCTGGACGGGGAATCAGGGTGGAGGGATCGACCTTTAAAGTAAGTGACCAGAACTCCCGCTCACCGGTCAGGTGCGCCACCGGTTCACCCCTCTTACGCCGGGCCAGTAACGCCTCGAACTCACCCTGCTCGGCAGCAGTGAGTTCATATTCCGGCCAGGTGTAAAGCCAGGTCCGCTCACGGCCGAGAACATGGCCGAGCAGCACTTCTACATCGAGTCGCGCCGATTCACTATCGGTCAGCTCAGCACTGCGAGCGACATTTTCCTTGACGCTGGTCACCGGAAGGAGCTACCTGCAATGCACAAACTCACCATTACTGCCCCATGGCGGCCAGCTGATCCGCCTGATGCTCAGTGCGCAGCGGCTCAATCACTTCTTCCAGAGCGCCCTGCATCACTTCATCCAATTTATACAAGGTCAGGCCGATACGGTGGTCAGTCACCCGCCCCTGGGGATAGTTATATGTACGGATACGCTCGGAACGGTCACCGCTACCAACCAGGCTTCTGCGCGCATCGGAAATCTCTTGCGCCGCTGCCGCCTCTTGTTCGCTTGAGAGCTTGGCCTGTAACAGCGCCATCGCTTTGGCCTTGTTTTTATGCTGGGAGCGTTCGTCCTGGCACTCCACCACAATTCCCGTAGGCAGGTGGGTCAGGCGCACAGCAGAGTCAGTTTTGTTTACGTGCTGGCCACCGGCACCGGAGGCGCGGTAAGTATCCACACGCAGATCAGCCTTGTTAATTTCAATGGCATCACGCTCATCAGGCTCCGGCATCACCGCTACAGTGCAGGCAGAGGTGTGAATGCGCCCCTGGGACTCTGTTTCCGGGACCCGCTGCACACGGTGAGCACCGGATTCAAATTTCAATTTGGCGTACACATCTTCGCCGGCCACACGAGAGATAATCTCCTTGTAACCTCCGTGCTCACCAGCATTTTCGCTGACGATCTCGAGACGCCAGCCCTGTTTTTCCGCATAGCGGGAATACATGCGAAACAGATCGCCAGAGAAAATTGCCGCCTCATCACCACCTGTGCCAGCGCGGACTTCCAGGAAAACATTCTTGCGGTCATTGGGGTCGCGGGGCAGTAACAATGTCTGCAGCTCATGCTCCAACGGTTCTACCTGGGTCTCCGCCTCGCGCAGTTCCTCCTGGGCCATCTCACGCATTTCCGGATCGCTCTCGTTGAGCATTTCACGCGCAGCGGTCATGTCTTCCTTCAGCTGCTTATAGCGGCCATAGCATTTAACCACTTCCTCCAGCTCCGAGTACTCCCGCGATAACTCGCGGAACTGCTCTTGGTCGGAAATCACACTGGCATCGCCGAGCAGTGCGGACACTTCCTCGTGACGCTCCTGCAAAGTCTCCAGTTTATTCAGTAGCGATTCTTTCATCTGTGTTTTTTCTCTGATTCGATATCGGCGAGATCGTCCAGCCCGACAACTTCACGGGCGATACGCAGCCGCTCCAGGTCGCCCTCGGCAGTCGCTTTTTTGATGCTGATCGTAGGCGCGTGGATCAATTTATTGGTCAATGAGCGTGCCAGCTGCTCCAGTAGACGGCGCGGGTCCTCCCCCTTGTCCAGCTGCAGCATCACCCGCTCCAATTCAGTGCCACTAATCTGCTGAGCACGCTGTCGGTAACTGCGAATGGTATCCACAGCGCCAAGCGCACGGCTCTCTTTGGTAAATTCTGCCGCAGCGACATTGATAATTTCCCTGGCGGCCTCCGCCGCTCGCTCGCGGGAGCGCATACCCTCGTCGATTACACCGCGCAGATCATCCACGGTATACAGGTAAACATCGTCGAGCTCACCGACTTCGGACTCGATATCCCGTGGAACCGCGATATCCACCATAAACATCGGGCTATGTCGACGTTTGCGCAGAGCCGACTCCACCGCTCCCTTGCCCAAGATCGGCAACTGGCTGGCGGTAGAACTAATCACAATATCCGCACGGGCCAGGTGCTCGGGAATATCGGCGAGCAGGATGGCCTCGGCACCAAAATTCTCCGCCAGCAATTGCGCTCGACTCAGAGTCCGGTTGGCTACGATCAGCTGCTTGATGCCCTGGTCCAGCAGATGGCGAGCAACCAATTCCACGGTCTCGCCCGCACCGATCAACAGTGCGGTTTGTTTCTTCAGGTCGGTAAAAATACGCGAGGCAAGGGAAACCGCGGCATAGGCAACGGACACCGGGTTTTCGCCGATGGCCGTTTCTGTGCGCACCTTCTTCGCCACCGTAAACACTCGCTGGAACACTCGGTGCAACTCACTGCCAACACTACCGGACTCACGCGCCACCGCATAGGCAGACTTGATCTGCCCGAGGATTTGCGGCTCCCCCAAAACCATTGAGTCGAGGCCACAGGCGACGCTCATCATATGGCGTACGGCTTCTTCCCCGCTGTGGATATAACTGCAGCCTTTCAATTGCTCCAAGGGTACCTGGTGATATTCCGCCAGCCAATGCAGAAGGGGCTCAGCTTCCAGGTTCCCGTAGATCTCCGTGCGGTTACAGGTAGAGAGAATTGCAAGCTCCCGGCAATCGAGCGCCTTGCGCGCATCCCCCAGGGCACCGGGCATCACCTCGGGAGCGAAAGCGACCCGCTCGCGCACCTCAATGGGTGCACTATCGTGGTTGATCCCCAGGGTAAGAATTGGCATAGAGTTCCGTCGGCGTTAAATCTAGGAGTACATCATCCGTATTGGGGGCGCATTTTCACGGGCCGCCGCTTTGCTTGCAAGGTCGAAGGGCGGTTTAATTGTGCGCTGATTTGACCGAGCCGGCCGGAGCCCAGCGTCCAAAAGCGGATTCGCGACTAGAATTATATGGCGATAATCGTTTAAAACACGCCACTCGTACACCGCTTATGCGCAGCAGCAACGTATGGACACGATCTATGCTCCCACCCCGAAAGCCCAAATCGAACCACAAAGCCACTACCCCGCTATTCCTGCTCCTCTGCCTGCTGCTGGCATCCTGCTCACAGGTGCATCCGCAAAAGGTAACCTCAGACGGGCAGCCAGACATAACGCAGAACCAGATAGAGGATAGCGCCGCTGAATCCAGGGAGATTGAACCGCGCACTTTTCCCATTGATACCTTCTACACACTATTGGTGGCGGAGGTCGCCGGTATTCGTGAACGCTACGATGTGGCACTGGCCAACTACTACCATCAAGCGGAAATCACCAAAGATGCCGGCGTTGCAGCGCGAGCCACGCGTATCGCCCGCTTCCTGAATGCCCGCCAGGCCGCACTGCGCTCAGCACGACTCTGGGTTGAGCTGGAACCAGGCAACGCCGATGCCCAGCTGGCACTGACCGCGGAACTCACCTTGGCTGGAGAGCTGACACAGGCCCTGGTCCACGCAGAACAGGCACTCAAACTTGGGGGCAAGGCACCATTGCAGTCCCTCGCCGCCACCGCGATCGGTCATGAAAAACTCGACGAGCAGATCCGTGCAGAATTTGCCCGACTGGCACAGACTTACCCAAAAAACGACGAGGTAGCCCTGGCTCACGCCATGGTGCTACGCGCCAGCAAACAGTACAACCAAGCCCTGACCCTAGTGCGCCGTATCCAGGAGAACAATCCGGGGCAACTGGATGCCCCACTGTTACAGAGCCACCTGCTGGTAGATCTGGGCAAGCGGCGTGAAGCTATTGAGTTACTGGAGAAATTGGTCAGCGTACACCCCAGTGAAACTCGACTGCGCCTGCAATATGCGCGCCTGCTGATTCGGGAAGATCTTGCTCTGGCGCGCCAGCAATTTGCCGAATTAGTTAAGCAGCGCCCCGAGGATGGCAACCTGATTTTATCCTTGGCCCTGATCCAGTATGAAACCAACCAGCTGGATGCGGCCAAACCACTTTTCGACAGACTGCTGGAATTGGAACAACACCAATCGTCAGCCCACTTCTACCTGGGTGGTCTCGCCGAAAAACAGGGGGAGATCTCCACCGCTGTTAGGCACTTTCGCCAAGTGGAGCCCGGCAACGATTATGTGGAAGCCATTACTAAAGGCACAAAGCTGCTTGCCTCCACCGGTGAGCACGGTGAAAACGAAAAGTGGTTTACCAAACTTCGCCAGCAACATCCCAGACAGGAAGAACATTTCTTTCTGATGGAGGTCGAACTGCTACGCAAAAACGACGAGCCGCTGATGGCCCTGAAGCGGGTCGAACAGGGTCTCGCCGCGATAAGCGGTAGCGGCCGCCTGATGTACACTCGCGCGCTGCTCAATGACCAGCTTGGTAATGCTGCGGCTTTCGAACAGGATTTGCGTAACTTACTGGAACGTGATCCAGAAAATGCCACAGTGCTGAACGCCCTGGGTTACAAGCTGATCGATGATGATGCCCGCCGTGAGGAGGCTCTTGATTTGATCAGTAAGGCATTGGAGCTGGAACCTGAAGACCCTGCCATTATCGACAGTATGGGCTGGGTTCAATACCATCTCGGAAATTACCCTGCCGCGGAAAAATATTTACGCCAGGCCATGGAGAAATTGCCCGATCACGAAATTGCCGCACACCTGGGCGAGGTACTCTGGATTCAAGGTGATCGCGAGGGGGCACTGAAAATTTGGAACGACGGATTGAAAATCAATCCGCAGAGCAAGATTATTCCGGCTGCAATGAAACGTCTGCAAATTAAAGAGTCACTGGAACAGCATGTATCTGACAACTGAAACCACTGTCACGCGAAAATTTTATTTTTTACTGATAGCCGCTCTCACTTTGCTGGTATCGGCTTGTGCCGGGCAAAAAACCAAAGAGCAACCGGCTGCGGACACCCCGCAGGAGACTGCGGCGCCCACCTCCGTGGCCCAACTCAAACAGTGGACAATCAAAGGCAAACTCGGGGTGCGCTCCCCAGCGGATAACGGCAGCGCAAACCTGACCTGGCAGCAGAGCGGAGCACAGAATTTCCGCATTCACCTAAGCGGCCCACTCGGCGCCGGCACTACGGTAATCTCCGGTACCGCCGGTGGCGTCAGCCTGGTGCGCGGCAATGAAGCACCAGTTGTCGCGCGCAATGCGGCACAACTTACTCAGCAGACTTTGGGCTGGCCCCTACCCGCCAGAGAGATGTTTTACTGGGTGCGAGGCCTGCCCGCTCCAGGCCCAAAAGGTGCGGAGAGACACAATGACCAGGGTCAATTGCAGAGCTTGCAGCAGTCTGGCTGGACCCTGAGCTTCAGTGACTATCGTCAGAATGGCCCCTTCACCCTGCCCACCCGTATCAAAGCGCAAACCAACGCCGCTGCCGGGCCGGTCAATGTAACCCTGGTGATCAAGGAGTGGGGGTTTTAAATGCCTAAACCCCAGCATGCGGGTATTATGGGCCACCCTGAATTAACCGGCCCACCCCGTCCGTATGCTGAAGTTACCTGCTCCTGCAAAACTTAACCTGATCCTGCGCATTCTCGGCCGTCGCCAGGATGGCTATCATGAGCTGCAAACCCTTTTCCAGTTACTCGACTACGGCGATACGCTGGAGTTTTCCACGCGCGAAGACGGCATCATCAGCGTAGATGCCGGGGATCTGGATGTTCCCGAGCAAGACAACCTGGTTTACCGAGCAGCGCAATTACTTCGAAGGGAAGCCAGCTCCACAGTTGGCAAACTGCCGGGCGCTCACATCCACCTGACAAAAAATCTCCCACATGGTGGTGGCATCGGTGGCGGTAGCAGCGACGCTGCCACCACACTGCTCGGCCTCAATCACCTTTGGCACTGTAATCTGTCCGTCGAAACCCTGTCCGGGCTGGGACGTCAACTCGGCGCTGACATTCCCGTTTTTGTGCGCGGGCACACCGCCTGGGCCGAAGGTATCGGGGAAAAATTAACTCCGGTCGCCACGGAAAAACGCCACTATCTTGTGGTGTCCCCTGGTTGTGAGGTAAGCACCGCGAAAATTTTTCACGATTCACGTTTGACAAGAGATTCCGTCACAATTACATTAGCGGCCCTTCGCGAGGGGCAGCTCACAGAAATGCCGCTCAGCAGTGAAAAACTGGAAGCTTTTTCCGGTAACGACTGCCAGGCACTGGTGGAAAGTCTCTACCCTGAAGTTCGCGATGCCAGAGAATGGTTGCAACAATTTGCACCAGCATATCTCACCGGCACTGGAAGCTGTGTTTTTACAGCCTTCCAAACTAAGCAAGCGGCTCAAGTGGCACTTGCCAGGCTACCGCGAAAATGGCAGGGTTTTATAGCGAACGGTATCCAGGTTTCACCTGTACACCAGCAGCTCGCGAAATTAACCTCAAACAGTTGAGGAAAAATACTGGGGCGTAGCCAAGCGGTAAGGCAGCGGGTTTTGATCCCGTCATGCGAAGGTTCGAATCCTTCCGCCCCAGCCATTTTCTTTTGTATGCAGTGGCACAAGCATAAACCGGTCCCGACATGTTTCAGTCGACACTGACCCAACCGGCCCAGGCCACTTATACAGGGCTGAGAGCAGCCTCCCCCAACTCTATAAAGATGTCATAGACAAGCTTGTTAGCAAGCGCTCTTCGACAACCCGGAGGCCCCCCAAAGCTCAAAGCAACCACCTGGGTGATCAGGCAAAGCAGGGAAACAACTCTAACTTTGCCTCGCCTAACCCGGTATCCCCCAACACAAAAGTGGTGCTATCGCATCCCAACTGCTAGCGGAAAATGCAGGCATCTACACTTCAATTCACATCAAAACAGAATCAAAGGAACTCGCAGTGGCTGACTTAATGGTCTTTACCGGCAACGCAAACCCGGAACTGGCACAGAAAATTGTCGACCATATGGCGATCCCCCTGGGCGAAGCCGCGGTCAAGCGCTTCTCCGACGGTGAGATTGCAGTAGAAATTACCGATAACGTACGCGGACGCGACGTTTTCGTAGTGCAGTCCACCTGCCAGCCCACCAACCGCAATCTGATGGAGCTGATCCTGCTGGTAGATGCCCTGCGCCGCGCTTCCGCCGGCCGCGTCACCGCCGTAGTCCCCTACTTCGGCTATGCACGCCAGGATCGTCGCGTCAGATCCCAACGCGTCCCTATTTCCGCAAAAGTGGTTGCCGACATGATGGTGAGCGTGGGCATCGACCGCGTACTGACTGTCGACCTGCACGCTGAGCAGATTCAGGGCTTCTTCGACGTACCTGTGGATAACGTATACGGCTCCTCAGTACTGCTTGACGATATCGAGCGCCGAAAGTATGAAAACCTGGTGGTTGTATCCCCGGACATCGGCGGCGTTGTGCGTGCCCGTGCTGTGGCCAAAAGCCTCGACTGCGAACTAGCCATCATTGACAAGCGCCGCCCCGCCGCCAATGTTGCCGAGGTAATGAATATTATTGGTGAAGTCAGCGACCGCACCTGCCTGCTGGTTGATGACATGGTCGACACTGCGGGCACCTTGTGCAACGCTGCCAATGCCCTGAAAGAACACGGTGCACAGAAGGTTGTTGCCTACTGTACTCACCCGGTACTGTCCGGCAACGCCATCAGCAACCTGAACAACTCCGTACTGGATGAGCTGGTAGTCACTGACTCAATCCCTCTGGGTGACAAGATGGAGAAGGCCCCGAAAATCCGCCAGCTAACCCTGTCTGCCATGCTGGCCGAATCCATGCGCCGTATCAGCAACGAGGAATCCCTCTCTGCGATGTTCCGTTAAGGACGCGCAGCAGAGATTTCCCCAGGCAGATAGCAAAATGCACCGGCATCGAGACACTTTGCCTTTGCCCCCAATTCCCGTAGAATACGCGCCCGCCCGGCTCTGCCGGGCAATTACTTTTGGGCCAGAGGCCCAATTTACTTCAATACCAGAGCGGTCCGGTCGCAGGTCTCTCTGGACAGACAACCCGAGGTTTATCCCATGTCTGATATCAAACTGAACGTCAATGCCCGCAGCGATGAAGGGAAAGGTGCGAGCCGCCGCCTGCGTCGCCTGGAAGGCCGTGTACCCGGCATCGTTTACGGTGGTGAAGCTGAACCGCTGTCCGTTTCCATGCTACAAAAAGATCTGTTCAAAGCTCTGGAAAACGAAGCTTTCTTCTCTTCCATGCTGACCCTGGACATCGATGGCAAAGAACAGAAAGTCATCCTGCGCGATCTGCAACGTCATCCTGCCAAGCAACAGCTGCTGCACATTGACTTCCAGCGTGTTTCCGCCAGCACCAAGGTAAGCGTTAAAGTGCCTCTGCACTTCCTTAACGAAGAATCCAGCAAAGGCGTAAAAGCCGGTGGTATCGTTTCCCACACCCTGACCGAGCTGGAAGTGAATGCTCCTGCCGGTAAGCTGCCCGAGTTCATCGAAGTGGACCTGGCAGACTTGGATCTGGACGGTATCCTGCACATCTCCGACTTGAAACTGCCGGAAGGTGCCGAGTCTGTAGACCTGAGCCACGGCGAAGACCACAACCTGGTTGTAGCTTCTATCCACAAGCCTCGCGGCGCTGTGGAAGCTGATGCTGAAGCCGAAGCTGGCGAAGGCGAAGAGTAATTCGCCTTGGCTGCAGCACCGGACACCCCGATCCAGTTGATCGTCGGCCTGGGAAATCCTGGGCCGGAATACGACCGGACACGGCACAATGCCGGTGCTGACTTTGTTGTCGAGCTGGCCCGCCAACACGGCACCCAGCTCAGCCAGGACAGCAAATACCACGGCCTCACGGGCCGTGTGCGGATCGGCAGCCAGGATATACGGTTGCTGATTCCCACTACCTATATGAATCGCAGCGGCCAGTCTGTCGGCCCACTGGCGAACTTCTTCAAAATTCCCCCGGAAGCCATACTGGTCGCTCACGATGAGCTGGACCTAGCCCCCGGTGTCGCACGCCTCAAGGCTAGCGGCGGTCACGGAGGACATAATGGCCTGCGGGATATCATCGCCGCACTGGGCAACAACCGGAATTTTATGCGTTTACGACTCGGTATCGGCCACCCTGGCAGCTCGAGTGACGTATCCCGGTTTGTACTCCAGCGAGCCCCCAGGGCGGAACAGGAAACGCTGGCTGACGCCATCGATCGTTCAATCGATGTGTTGCCCATCGCCGCCTCCGGCGACTGGGGCGCAGCCATGAAATCGCTGCACACCGCCAAATAGATCCCACCGGGCGGCTTGCCTTTTGTCCCGGAAATCTCGATAGTGTGCTGCGCCAAATTGCCGGTATCTTCCCGGCTGGCCCGGACCATTTGGTGGCCGCGATACCCCGCCCACCCAGACTCCCGCCAGCGCAATCACTACCGGACCTCAAACGCAATTAGCAGAGCGCGCAATATGCGCCTCAGGCAAACGGAAAAATATCACCATGGGTTTTACTTGCGGTATTGTCGGCCTGCCTAACGTGGGCAAATCCACCCTATTCAATGCGCTGACCAAAGCGGGCATTGATGCAGAGAATTTCCCCTTCTGCACGATCGAGCCCAATGCCGGCGTAGTGCCAGTGCCGGACACCCGCCTCGACAAGCTGGCAGACATCGTCAAGCCACAGAAAGTTATTCCAACCACGATGGAGTTCACCGACATCGCCGGTCTGGTCGCGGGTGCGTCCAAAGGCGAAGGCCTCGGTAACAAATTCCTCGCCAATATCCGTGAAACTGATGCCATCGCTCACGTCGTACGCTGCTTTGAAGATGACAACGTAATCCACGTAGCCAATCAGGTTCATCCGGTAGCCGATATCGAAGTGATCAACACTGAGTTGGCCCTGGCCGACCTGGATACCGTGGAAAAGGCCCTGCAGCGCTTTACCCGCGCGGCCAAGGGACAGGACAAGCACGCTATCAAGATGAAAGCGCTACTGGAAAAGATCCAACCGCACCTGGATGAAGCCAAGCCGCTGCGCTCCTTCAGTCTGTCCGAGGATGAGCTGGCAGATTTGCGTGAGCTGAGCTTGCTGACCATAAAACCAACCATGTACATCGCCAACGTACATGAGGATGGCTTCGAGAATAATCCGCATCTGGATGCCGTTGCCGCCATTGCCGCGGAAGAGAATGCGGTATTAGTGCCTATCTGCAATAAACTCGAAGCGGAAATCGCCGAGCTGGAAGATGACGAAAGGCAGGAGTTCCTGGAAGAGCTGGGTACGGAAGAACCGGGCCTGAACCGCGTAATTCGCGCCGGTTATCAACTGCTGGGCCTGCATACCTACTTCACCGCCGGTGTAAAAGAAGTGCGCGCCTGGACCATTCCCCTGGGGGCTACCGCGCCCAATGCAGCCGGTAAAATTCACACCGACTTCGAGAAGGGCTTTATCCGCGCAGAAGTGGTCAGCTACAACGACTTCGTTACCAATAATGGCGAGGCGGGTGCCAAAGAGGCAGGAAAGTGGCGCTTGGAGGGCAAGGATTACATTGTTGCTGACGGCGATGTGGTTCACTTCCGCTTTAACGTCTAACCCCCTCTTCCTTTTCGCCTCCCCGCCAGCGGGGAGGCCTTTTCCACCAGCGTAGAAGCCATGGCGCAATCAAACTGGAAAGTGGGCCTTCCACTGGCCCTGATCACCGTGTTTATGTGGGCGGCACTGCCCATCGCCCTCAAAGGGCTACTGGAACACATCAGCCCCGGCACTGCCACCTGGTATCGCTTTGCCGGTGCAGCAGTACTGGCTGGCCTCTACTACGGCTCGGCACACAAACTGAAACTGGGACCGCTGTTCAGCCGCGGGCTCCTACCTTTCACATTGCTGGCTGTAACCGGCCTGCTGGTAAACTACCTTTCCTATGCCAGTGGATTAGATTACATCACCCCAGGTGCCGCCCAGGTGGTTATCCAGCTGGCGCCACTGTTGCTACTGAGCTCCAGCGTGTTGTGGCTGGGGGAGCGCTTTTCACCGCGCCAGTGGAGTGGTGTGGTTCTGGTGGTAATCGGCCTGCTGCTGTTTTTCAACCAGCGGCTGGAAGAACTCACTAGCGGCACTGGTGGCGACTACCTGCTCGGTCTCGGCTACATCCTGATTGCCGCCGTTACCTGGGCAATATATGGCTTCTTCCAGAAAAAGATTTTGAAGAGTGCCACGCCCCAGGACCTGCTGGTGGTGATTTATATCGCAGGCACCCTGTGCTTCCTGCCAATGGCAGATCCGATGAAAGTAACGCACCTGGGCTGGCTCGAATGGTCACTTATAGCCTTTCTTACCGCCAACACTTTGATCGCCTATGGAGCTTTCAGCAAGGCCCTTGCGCACTGGGAGGCATCCAGCGTAAGCGCTACTCTGTCCCTGGTGCCAGTCATTACTCTGTTGTTCAGCACCCTGATCAGTAGTATTTGGCCAGATTATATTGCGGTGGAGCCCCTCAACTGGATCAGCTGGGCCGGTGCAGGTGCCGTGGTAGTGGGCTCCGCCCTTGCTGCGATCCGCTCCAGGCGCAGTTCCAACCACTCCCCGGGTTCAGATAAAAAAAATCGCTAACTAACTGAAAAGAATACAGAAAAAGTATTGACACACCCGGCCCATCGATTAATAATGCGCGCCCTCGGTTAGGCCGAGACGACAAAAGAAATGGCAAGGTAGCTCAGCCGGTTAGAGCGCAGCACTCATAATGCTGAGGTCGGGAGTTCGAGTCTCCCCCTTGCTACCATTTCAAATCACAGAGACTATTCTTTGTGAATCTTGAAACTGGGGCGTAGCCAAGCGGTAAGGCAGCGGGTTTTGATCCCGTCATGCGAAGGTTCGAATCCTTCCGCCCCAGCCATATTCCAGAATTTATCCCGCAGGCCCGATCCAGGGCAGCAACTCAAATATCTAAAGCAGCATCTCAGGGACACACCTCTGCACCCTGTTACTTAAACCCCTGTACCAGTACCGTATCAGCTTCCACAGATTCATACTTCCCGTGCCCATGGTCCAACACTTGCCTACCCCGCTCGCGGCGCAAGCCCAGTGCCCGCAACCACTCAAACCCTGCCAGGCAGATTAGCAGCGCCAGTATTACCAGCACACCGCCGTAACCGCGCAGCGCCTCTTCTTCAGAGATACATGTCCATACGAGCTGCACCACGCACAGGGAAGCCACAATCAGCAGCGTGGGTTTGCGCCCAATTAGACTGACCACAAAAACGCCCAGGGGAGCCCCCAGAGCCACTACCGGCGCCGCTGCCAGCCAATTGCCAAACACCCCCGGCTGCCAGTCACCGGCCAGCGACTTCACCAGTACACCGAGTACCGAGCAAAAGGCCATAATCACAACCGACGTGGGAATCGCTACCTTGAGGTCTACACGGCTCAGCAGCACCAGCGCCGCATACACCAGCATATCTACACCCACCCCGGTCACCGCGACTACGCAAAACCCCGCAAAAGCCCCGAGTAACAAACCGACCCGGAAATCTGTTGGGCACTGCGGATCACCCTCATGCTCACAGTCGGTGATCTCACTGAGTCGATACAGGTGGAAAATCCCAAAACTTCCCCAGAGCACGGCAAAGGACAACTTTACCCACAACTCCGGGATCAACGGTGCAAACAGCAGGATACCTGCGGGTGTAGCCAGCAGGGAACCCAGCAGCGCCCCACGCAACATCGACCAGGCCAGCTGCTGGCGCCGGCAGAGAATAAACAGGCTGGCGCTGACCATACCGATGGACTGCACCGCAAAACTGAAATCACGGCCGAGACTGGCCGGCATATCAAACAGCAGCACCAAAACAGGAAACCCAACAGTGCCACCGCCCATTGGCGTAGACCCTGCGGCATAGCTACCGAGCGCCATGGCCAGCGCCATAGACCAGTTTTCCAAGGCCAAAGCCAGATTGTCACCCTGGGCAATCAGGAATAACCATACCCCATAAAAAAGGACCAACCAGGCAAACCAATAACGGAGAGAGAGCCGCGCTAGGTATTTCATCTTATTATTCGCGAACTAAAACATCAGAAGGGGCTAATAGTGGTACGACTATGAGAAGGGATCAAGACGGGATACAGAATGCTGATAACTGTATCCCGAAAACCTGGCAGAAGCGGACCGCCCGACAACCACAGTTACCGGGCAGATCAGGATCAGTTCAGGCGCTTCCTGCGGATCAGGTTTTGGACCTGCATGGAGGACATCATGGAGGCGTAGATTGCTGGCAATGCGCCACGCTTGCGCAGTTCCAGGAAATCCTCATCAGACAGGTTATTTAGTTTTTCCTCATCGATCACATAGAAACCGGTGAGGTCATAAGGTTTCTCATCTTCGCTAACACGCAGAGTCAGTTTTTTCTGGGTGAACAGATCCTTGGATTCCAGAAACTCAATAAATGACTCGGTAACGGTTACACGCTGCGCGGTTTCAACCACCGCCTGAGCGCGATTCTTCAGGTAATCAGTTTGTTCGCCCTCACCATCGAACAGAGCCTCACCTTCAGACTCGCTCAGCATGCTGGAATCCTCATCAATGCAAAGCACTGCCTGATCAGCATTTTCCGGGTTCTTAACCAGTACGAATGGGTAGGTACGAACCTGTAGCGGGACGTAGCTGCCGTTCCAGCCTTCGGCACCGGAGAACAGGTTCTCACCCGGACGCAGGCCAGTGAGCGCAACCACTTTGAACTGCTCGGTATTCTGGTCTTTTACAAACAGGATCGGGTAGCTCTGGGCCGCCTGCACAATCTCCTGAACCACCAACGGCAGAATATGATTGCCGCCTACATGATCAAAAGTGATGTCCTGGGTGAGTTTTAGGTTGGCATGTGCCTTTTTATCCAAAGCTTTGATCTGTGCCATAAATACAACTCCTAGCTACTTTTATAGTTACTTAATTTTCAGAGATACCCTAACGTACCACTTTATTGGCGCATTAACGATGACAAGTGCTTTCCCGCAGTCGCCGGAAACCAAAGCCAGCATTAAACAGCTAAGCGGGCCAACAGGCAAACACAGCCTGCGGTGAGCACCTTAAAGCAAAAATTAGTCGATTATAAAGGCAACTTTCAAGACATTCGTACCAATTACAATCACAGGCATCTCACGGAAACGGAACATAACCGATAAGCTGGTAATTCTTGTGCAAAGCTGCTGCATGTACATTCAAAACCTCTGAAGTACACTATCTAGCCCACTCAAGCATCCCGAGCCCCCATAACAACTAGGTCAATCCTTACGCACATAGAAAGAATGCAGCCTGCTAACCGAATTAACAGACACAGGCCAGCAGCTCACACCAGGGTGAATTAAAGCTCAGCCTGAAGCTCTCTCAGCGCCCTGTCGAGCACCTCATCCTCATCGGAACGTACAGTGGCCAGGGTACTCTCGACCAGGATATCGGGCTTAATACCATAGCCGACGAACTCCCGCCCATCAGGGTATGTATCCCGCTTGGTACATACCCTGAAAGTACCACCTCCCGGAAGATCTACAAAAATTGGCTGGCCGGTGCTGCCATATGTGGGCTCACCAACGGTTGTAAAGTGTTCGAGAGAATCCGCATACACCAAGAAATCTTCAGCTGCAGAAGCCGTATTTCGGCCAATCAGGACATAGGTTGGCACTATATGGCTGTTCTCCAGTTTGGCTTTAAGTACACCTGAAGAATCTTCGCTAAATTCACAGGAAGTACCCTCTACATAGGGTCAATACTCCTCATATTCTTCGAATTGATCAGCAATTGCCCCCAAGGCCTTGCAGGCAGCCACATGCTTGGGCGATTTCCAGATAGAGCCTGGCAAGTTCTGGTTGGCCAGATAGGAGATAATTTCTCCAGCGTTAATAGTACTGCCGCCCCCATTAAAACGCAGATCAAAAATCAAGCCTTTGGATTTGCTGATCTCACCATAGTGGGACTGAAATTGCTTAACGATCTCTTTATCATCGAAGCCATTTAAAGCCACATAGGCAATATCACTTCCCAACCACTTAAATTCCAACAACTCACCATTGGAAGCAGACTGCTTAATAAAGATATGTTCGATCTCCCTGCTACGGGCATCCCGCTTAACCAGAACATCTTTCACCCTGCCACTGGAGTCTCAATTGTGAATTCCTCTATGGTTTCCGGCTTGCCATATAGAACATTCCGAACTGCAGTATTCCAGAGAATATGCTGGGTCGAGCTGGCAATATAGGGCATGACTCGCTCCATTAAATAGGCCTGTAAATCCTGCCCATTTACCGCAACAATAATTGAACCCGGTGGGATTTCTGACTCCACCCCTTCTCAGCCCCTGTGACTATTGCTTGATGCCCAGCCTCAGCCCAGTGAACGGTTGGCCAACCCAAATACTGGACAGACAGGCCCTTGGAGTAATAAATCTTGGTGTGACCATTCTGCAGAAGTGCATTAAAACGCGTTAGCTCACGATAATATTCATAGGTATTTTGTGCAGCCAAGACCCACAGAATAAACTCCTGGTACCTCGCATCAAAATTAAGCTCAGAAACTTGATCAAAGAAAGCGAAGTTATAGCTAACCCCTTTCCAATAGAGAGATAAACCATATAACTTTTTTGCATTTATTGAACCGAGGGTGGTGAACTCTTATTAAAGATGCATCTGTGCCCTCCAGCCATTTGATAAGAAATGACCTGAAAGTGCCAAATCTGTGGGTCAGCCGGGGACTTGCGCGGCCATACGCACACCGCCGAGTTTGCCGTTGACAAATAATTCTGCATAAAAACTGTACAGGCTGTCCCAGTATGCGAAATGACTTTCACCGAATTTTGCAACTGTGGTATCTCGCAATGCTCGGTAGGACTCCAGGCGATCGATCAATTCCTTGGCCCAGGTTTTGGACAGGTCTTCACAGCTGAGAATCGTACACTGCTCAGCACATAATAATTCGGGATAGGTCTCAGCCACGGCAATGGATGCCGTGGCCAGCTCGCCACTCAATCGGTGTTTTTGCTCATCTGTCAGGGTGGACAGCAATATGATATCGGTAAAGGCCATTCTTGCCCCAGGTTTCAATACCCGGACACACTCCTGCACAAGCCTCGCCTTATCCGCAATATGTAACCATGACTCCTGGCTGATCAAGGCATCGTAGCTTGCATCGGGTAGCGGCATCGCCGTAGCATCACCGCAGACATAATCGACCAGTCCATCAAGTTGTACACGCCTGGTCAGACGCCTGGCAGATTCTACTCGGCTCACGGTTAAATCAACCCCGCTAACATGACAACCAATGGTGTGGGCTAGCCAGCGAGCCGGGCCACCCATACCACTACAAACATCAAGCACATGACTCGAATTACCTACCGCAGCCAATTCCCCCAGGGTCTCCACTGCCTGCACACCACAGTAGTGATCCTGGTCAAAATCCTTTAAATCCTCCTCGCTGAGCGCATCGAGATCCAGGCCTCTGGCTGCGAGTTCTGCCAGGATTTCCTCTTCGTTGATAGGATGTTCGTCATAAAAACGACACACTTGTTCTTTGTGGGTATCAGGCATTGCACACTCCTCGGGGCCTTTCACTGAATACCTTCGACCTTGGCCTGATATAGGCCGTTGGCGCTGACCAGACCGTGTCCTGAACCTTTGTGGCGCAATGCTTCCAATATTTGTGAATGGCATGCAGAGAGTAGTTGTTGCCAGGACCAGCGAAGAAAAGCAGCCCTTCGCTTAACGTGACCCTCTGGGATCAAGGGGCTAGATGCCCATAGCCTAGCAGGCAACCCGAACCGCACCGGGAAAGTAGCTGTATATGTCAAAAAAAATCGATAGCCTGCAGGGATAAATTGGTATGTTCCAGCAGAGTTGCGCTAGCCAGCTCAATTGCCGGTGGCCGATGCAGGGCATCACGCTCGGATATAAACCAGATATCGTCAAAGTCTACCTCCCTCGCAGGCAAATCAACTGAAGGAGATCGATGGCCATAATCACGGGCTTTACCCGCAATGTCCTCAGCAAGCAGAGGATTCATCTTCTTAGGATAGGGATAGCTTATGTAGCAATATTCAGTGGTTATGGTGCCGATGGATTCTGCCATCATCGCCTGACGTTGCTAGGCAACGGCGTCGGGTCGCCCCCTTCTTCATGGCGCAAGGTATTTCAATTAAGGGGTAGATATTAATGTGCTCGTAGAAGCCATGGGCCTGCTCGGCCGTATTGAGAGCACCTTTGTCATTCCCTAGGGCATCCGGCAAGCCTCGATCTATCTCCCACCTGGAGAATAGATCGAGGCTGTTGCATAGCCCGCCGAAAAAAGAGTTGAGCGTTTCCGCATCGGCGATCAACACTGCCTGGGCCTTTTGTCCTTGCCAACTATTTGCAACCTCTAGCAATAAGCGCTAGCACTTCTTTTACTACCATTTCAGGCTCATCATTTTGGGGATAGTGATAGCTCTTCTCAGTCAAAACAGCTTTACCTCGTGGAAACGCTTTAGCCCAATTCGAATGCAACTCCCCCCACATATCCCGGGCTTCATCAGTAAAGAAAAGAAGAGGAGGATTGTCATACTTTTTGACGGAGACAATTACTGTGACGGGGATGTCAGGGATTTGTGGATAGTCAGGTAAAGGGCGCTTGGACCAAAAATCCAGGTACTGATTCGACATGCCGTTTTTCATATCATCCAGTTTTACCTGAGCAATTTGTTCCTCGGCCAACTTCAAATCCTGCGAGCGCATAATATCCACATCATGTTCAGAAGAAGGTTCTATCAGCATCAACGCTGCCATTTTTTCAGGGTATTGCGCGGCAAAAGTTCGTGCTACATAAGCGCCATAGGAGTGGGCAATATAAGTAACTTTCCCTTTAACCCCCAAAGCCTCCAATAAAGCCCTGGCCCCTTGAGCATAATCCTCAGAGCTAAAGTGTTTCTTAATGGCCGTTGATTTTCCGTTGCCGACACGAGAATAACGTATTACTCGTGCATACTTCGCCAAGTCATCATAGATGGAGTCCCAATCCTGCATCCCGGCCGAACCCCCGGCTTCGAGAAACAAGGTGGCCTTACCAGAGCCTTTGATCTCATATTCAATATGATATTCACCAACCAATATTGTCTCTGAATTTACAAGTGCACTTAACGGCAGAGTAAATATCATTATTAAGAGAGCTACACGCATAAGAATTCCTATTTATTATTAAAAGTCCTGATCAAGAATTAGTACGGAGCAATTAAGTTACAGCTACTCCCTGCCCCAGACGCGCTTCGTTGCCTGGTCCAGGTTGCTCAGGCACTAATTGGGCCAAACCCAGAGAGACCAGAGCCATCAAAGATCCGGCAAAGAACACCATAGCTGGAGAGGTAAGCCAAATCAGGCCAAACAACACCGGGATAATAACTGCCGCAATGTGATTAATGGTAAAGCTGACGCCGGCTGATGAGGCAATATCCCGCTCATCAACAATCTTCTGGAAATAGGTTTTGATGGCAATGGCCATGGAAAAGAACAGGTGATCAATAACATAGAGCGCCGCTGCCAACATCGCGCTTTCCACCAGAGCATAACCGGCAAACACCAAGATCAAACCGACATATTCCAAGGTAAGGATACGACGCTCGCCAAAGCGCACAATAAACTGTCCAATCTTAGGCGCTATATATAAATTGAGCAGATGATTAACTGTATAGAGCGCAGCAATTTCACCAACGCTATAGCCAAATTTTTCAACCATCAGGAAAGCAGCAAAGACAATAAAGATCTGTCGACGCGCGCCGCTCATCATCGTCAACGCATAATAAAGCCAGTAGCGCTTACGTAGCACCAATTGCTTACGCTGGCTATGGGGTTGAGCAAACTGTGGGAAAAGTAACCAGGCAGCCAAAGCAATAAGCACAGTGATGCCACCGCCGATCAAATAAACCCACGAGTAGTCTAAGCCGGCAAAGTCCATCAGACACCAAACCAAACCGTAAGCTAGAAGCGCTGCAAATGAACCAGCAGCGGCCATCCGTCCCATCCAGATTGCCGATGTCTTTTTTGGAAACCATTGCAAAGCCAGAGAGGTTTGCAGGGTTTCATAGAAGTGAAAACCGATCGACATCAACAATGTCGTGAGTAGTAAACCCGTGAGAGATGGAAAAAAACCGGTCAGCATCACGCCAATCCCGGTCGCTACAAGTGAGAGAAGTGCCAAGCGCTGTTCCCGGATAAGCAGTAATACAAATATCACTGTAAACGCCAGGAACCCAGGTATCTCCCTAACACTCTGTAACAGGCCAATATCAGCTCCGGTAAATGAAGCCTTGGCTATCACAAAGTTATTAAGGAGAGTATTCCAGACAGAAAAAGACAGTGGCATTGAGGCTGCAAGGATTAACAGCAGAATTTCCGGTCGACGGAGGCGTTGTAACATGGAGGGACTCCTACACTAAGGGCAGCAATATACGCTATACCACGTTGACGTGTAAATTGAGGGTAATATGACTGCCAGGTACCGCAAAACCGCCTGTTAATTCTGCTTAGCTGTAAAGACAAAACCCTTCTCAATTAAGCTCCACAGACTCAATAAGAACTCGCCAAATAGAATTCTGGAGCTTTAGTATCTCTTTCGTGAATATAATCGGGTGCCCCGATTGTATTCCTGGCAACTAACAGGCAGTTTGAAACCACTCTTCTGCAAAATATTGATTTTATGAACCATTACAAATAAGGACCAATTATCACCTATGCTTTGACCAGGACTCAGCTCACTCATATTTTCGTGCTACGACATAAACGTATAAATTCCTCTTGACGTCTTAATCATTGGAACTGGCAAATGAATATCTACCTAAAGCTTTATACGCTGTCACTAAAAATCGTTATCTGCGCCACTTATCTCTTATTTACTCCAATAAATACTGTGGCACAAGAAAATAAACTGCCAGACCGACTCAAGTTAAACGAGTGGAAAGTACCTTGGCAGGGACTGCCCAGAGACCCTCATGTGGATAACAAACAGCAGGTTTGGTTCTGTGGACAGGCCGGAAACTATATCGGCCGATTTACTCCGTCCGATCAGCGGTTTAAAAAATTCGAGGTTCCTGAAGGAACCCACCCTCATAATCTGATAGTAGATAAGCAGGGCATGGTTTGGTATGCCGGTAACCGCAATGCACATATTGGGCGTATGGATGCAGAGACGGGTAAAATCACTCAATACGCAATGCCAAAAGGCGTAAATGATCCACATACACTGGTTTTCAACCATGATGGCAATATCTGGTTTACAGCCCAACAGAGCAACCGCATAGGCATTTTGGATGTCAATAGTGGAGAAGTGAAAATAGCCACACCTCAAACGGCCAACGCACGTCCTTATGGAATCAAGGTAGACTCACAAAATCGCCCCTGGGTTGCCCTATTTGGTACGAATAAATTAGCTTGGGTAGACCCTAAAACCATGATGGTAAACGAAATCTCAATTCCCCGGCCGAACGCTCGACCTCGCAGGCTGGAAATCGATACGTCCAACAATATCTGGTATGTAGACTATCCAGAGGGCTATGTTGGCAGATATACGCCCAGCACAAAAGAATTCAAGGAGTGGAAGCTCCCCACTGAGAACCCTCGCCCTTACGGAACCGCAATAGATAACAAAGGCCGGCTATGGGTAGCAGACACAGGTGATATTCCTAACATCATCTTTGCTTTTGATATAGATACACAAAAATTTGTTAGCCAAACTACTGTACCCAGTGGAGGAAACATTCGATATATGTATTTCGACAACAAAGATGGTAGCTTTTGGTTCGGTGTCGATGCTGGATTCTTGGATCAGGGAATACCAAAAAACTGAGCAGATCCAAGTTTAAAAAAATATTAACTCCCTAACCAAGCGATCCTCTATCGGTAAAAATAATTTTTTGAAAATTGTCAACCTCAAACTTTACTACCCCATCCGGTTATTTTATCTTCTTTCCAAATATAAAAATCACACAAGGAGATAAACGTGCCAAATAATCCCATAGGAGATAAAATTTATCCAACTGGAGGGGCCTCACCTTTAGTAGACGTTCTTATGAATAGAGGATCCGAAGGCGGGAACCCAATATATATTCACTACACAAGTCAAGCTGGATTTAATCAGATCTTAATGATAGACAAATTTATTAAAGGAACCCCAGATAGGACACGCCGGGGCCAGTCTGCTAAAACCGGAGTTTATCTAACACCTTCAACACAGTGCTTTAGCCCAAGCGATGCCCACACCCTACTTTTTTTCTCAGAAGATAGATATAAAAATAGTGCTACTCATATGTTTATTTTTATATTCAAGCAAGGAGTTGAACTTGAGGATTATACAGTTAGCTCCAGCAGCCCATATCGAGAACTAATTTATAGGGGAGATGTTGATTTTCGTGCAAACGGAAATGCAAAAATGCTGTACGGTGGAAGAAATCGATTTATTGACGGGAATCCCTGGAATTGAACCTACCAAAAAAATTATAAGCTCCATGAATAACCCTCGATATAGGGCCAGCTTTCCGAACCTTATCGAGGGGTTACTTTTCAACGACTTGCAACCTTTGATTTAAGAATTACTAATCATCATAAAAGGTTTCTTTGAATTAAATAAAGAGACACTAAGATATAATAAAAAACTTAACTACACAAAAAGTAAATATGCAGGTACCTACTCTGGCGGAGGTTGCCAATTGATCACAGCGGGATAGGCCTTATTCTCGCATAACCAAATCACTGCTCGAACCCCAGGCCTAAGTTCTGCTTGTGAATCAGTCACTTTTTCCCAGTCTCTCGCCAGAAACTCTTTCCCTTGTAAGCGGAACTGCCCTAGAAGTGCTTTCCAGCTAGGCATTGTCAACACTAATGATTCTTTAGTGTCGTAATCAGTGGAAATCCATACCTTAATACTGTTTCCTTCACGCACCAATTTTGTCACCTCTCCCTGCCAGGAAGTCAACTGGTTTCTATCACAAGTGACATAACCTGGCACAGCGAGCCTCTGGGCAGTTATATTAGCCGTACTCATCAATACCAAGGCACATAAGATAAATAATCGGATGCTGTTCATAATTGTCAGTGTATCGGGGGGAATAATCCCCCCGAAAAATTATTATAGGCCTCGATAGGTACTGCTTTGCTCATCAGCGCGAGTGGCCTGCCCCTCTGTAAATTCGTACATGCAGCTATCGTCCGTGTAATCCATAAAATTTGTAATCGGATCAAGACCGGCTGCGTTCCGTCCCCTTGTACAGGAATCCCTGCCTACTGGACACCCATAAGCCGGTGACCTTTCTGCAGGAGTATCAGAGACATAATCCCCATTTCCACCACAGCCGCCCTGAAAGGTGTGATACAAACCTAACCAGTGGCCAACTTCGTGAGTAAGGGTATCGCCCTCATTGTAAGGCGCAGCATCGCCGCCAGGTACAGAGCCGGTTAAAATAACTACACCATCATCCAGCGGATCTGAGGAATAGCTGCTAGGAAAAGTTGCCCACCCAAGTAGACCACCGCCGATATCTGCCACATAGATATTCAGATCTCCCGCATCACCAACACGCAATGAACTTTTCATAGCGCTTTCTGCGGAGGAACCATAACCAACGTTATACCAAGAGTTATTCGCCGTTACTGAAGTAGAAACCAAATTGAATGTGAACGGTGTACTAGCATAAGCATCATTAAGCACTGCCATTTGCGAATTAATTACATTGCTGGGTAGCGATCCATTGTTTGCGTTATCAGTAATAACATGAAAGTACACATCAATAGTTACAGAGCCAGCTGGACGTAGCGTATGACCTCCACTGGTTAAACTACGAGACTGTCCACGTAGTGCAGTAAAATGCTGCTCTTTCAAAGCAGCTTCCTGGATAGAAGGATGGTTAGTACCACAACGTTTAAATTTAGCGTTGTCATTAGCACGCTCAATTGATGAATCACTTTCAGCAAAACCGATAGCAGGTGATATTAGCAAACACAAAGATAATGCAGCTTTTATTGAAGTTGGAACATTAGCTTTTCTCATAACCTAAACCTTAATTTTTTTTATTAAATTAATAACCCCAGACAGCCCGATCACCTTCCACTCTAAAACCAACTCGTGTCAATAGTACCAAATACAAAAAGTATGATAATGACATCAATTTCTTTTATAGGGCATCAAGTTCAACATGAAAAACCAAACCACTCCAATACGGAATAATACCCAAACAAAAAAAGAAAATAGAAAAATACACCAATGACAGGAAAAATAGTTTCAAAAGAAATTATATATAGAACCCCATCAGGTAAATAATTAAGAGTGCAAACTAGCCCCCAATAAACGCGATCTTAGAAAATACACAAGCACCAAAAATCTTTAACAGAATAATATTCTTAGTAACCCTCTGGAAATAACACCGCAAAACATTCACCACACAACCATACTTTAATTACACGACCACCCATAAAAGCCACTCTAATTAGTACCGCCTTCAAGGTGCACTTGTATATTTTACTTATTGCAAAGTTAATCGTTTTGCAAATTCTATTGATGGCACTCATATAAATTATTGGAGTGATGCCCAGGTCACATACCACCCAGATAGAATGTTATGGAAATGGCTGTCATCGAGAGGAAGGAATAAAATCATTAGCACAGAAACTAGAACGAAAGAGAAATTCCCATCGTAATTTAGCTTTGGCATGAATGATGCTCTAGCGCTTGGTAATGCCTATTATTTATATGATTTAACTAATTACTACAGGACTAGCGAATAAAGGAGTGGCACTAGTCGTTGTAACGAAATCGATGCCTACAGTCTGTGGGATGCCGCACTAATCCTGTATGTTTATCTTCGACCCAGGCTTCAAGCATACATTGGATATCGCCCTGTGGGGTGCAAACCTCATCAATTTCAGTTGTATCATCACCGGGATGATTCAGGTTTACCCATTGATGATCCGATGAGCTTTGGTGTGGACGCTGCATACAGGTTTTAGTAATTTTCTGGTGCCCTAAAGTAAAGCGTAATAAACTCACTACCCCACTGTATTAAAAATGAGTCCAACTACTATGACAAAAAAAATATCCGTCATATTATTACTGCTGATATTACTTATTACCTATCTGCTTTTCTACCCGGTTCCTGTTGACCCCAAGCGCTGGCAAGTGGCTAAAAATCCTGGCTATTCTGGTGATTACACGCCGAACAATATTTTGAGTCAACTTGAAATCATTGATATCGGCAAGGATAGCGGGCCTGAAGATATCGCCATGGATGAGCAGGGAAATATCTATGTATCAACCCATGAGGGCAATATCCTGCGCATAAATCCAAAAAACCTGAATATCGAGCTGTTTGCCAGTATTGGCGGCCGTCCATTGGGGCTGGCATTCGATCACGCCGGCAATCTGATCGTTGCTGATGCGTTTGACGGCCTGGTAAAAGTCAGCCCAAACGGTAAAAAATCCAAATTACTTAGCGAGGTGGACGCTGAGCCTTTGAAATATTCAAATAACCTTGATATTGCTTCCGACGGCACCATTTACTTCAGTGATGCATCCTCAAAATTTGGCGCCAAAGCAAATGGTGGAAGCTACCCGGCTAGTCTGCTGGATTTGATGGAGCACGGTGGGCATGGCCGAGTATTTAGTTTTAACCCTGAGACAGGTAAGGTCACAACTCTGGTCAGCGGGCTGACGTTTGCCAACGGTATTGCTCTGGCACACGATGAAAGTGCACTCTATATCAACGAGACAGGTGAGTACCGCATACACAAACACTGGCTGAAAGGCCCCAAAAAAGGCCAGACGGAAGTTCTGATTGATGCATTACCCTCTTTCCCGGATAACATTACACGCGGACTGGGTGGGCGTTATTGGGTAGGGCTCGTCTCACCGCGTAACCCTCTGGTCGATAAACTATCAGACAAGCCCTTTATACGTAAAATCATTCAGCGCATGCCTGCATTTATCCGCCCGAAAGCTACCCTCTACAGTCATGTAATAGCCTTTGATGACAATGGCAACATAGTCGCCAATCTGCAGGACCCAAGCGGCTCCTACCCTACCAATACCAGTGTGTTGGAGACCGATAAATATATCTATATTGGCAGTTTGACTGCAAAAGATTTTGCGCGTCTAGACAAATCAGCATTGAATTCCATGAGCAATGATGGCTGATACACAACACATTTTCACGAACAGATAGCCTACCCGATCTCATTGCGGCCTGATTCATTTGTTAGAAAAACACGAACGGTGAATCCTATGACTACTACAAGTAATGTTTACAAGTGGTTTTGGTTGATTTACTTGGTCTTGTCATAGGGCACCTCTGCTGCGTAGTTTATCGCTAAAGAGAGTGTCCGTTTTTGGTGGGTAGGATCACTTCCACTCACTTAAAGTAGAAGCAATCCATGGTAACCGCTTTCCCACAAGATGCCTCATGCGAGAAGCCGTATTATGAGTATATAGAGATAGACTACAATCGAAATCGCCTGGCTATCTCAGCCCTGAGGTGTTTGAGGGACAACTAGTCGCTTAGTGGTGTGTCCGTTTTTGATGGGTAGGATCAACTATCCAGGCATTAAACAGCGTGCGAAACAGGAAGGCGCGGAGATCTACTGGGGCGACGAAACAGGCATACACAGCGATTGCCAGCATGAGCGCGGCTATGCACCAAAAGGAAAAACGCCCATTGTGAAGCTGAATGCAAAGCGTTGTTCACTCAATATGATCTCCGCGATTACAAATCAAGGAACAGTACGCTTTCAAATTTACGAAGGAAGTATGAATGCTGACAGACTTATCGACTTTCTCAAGCAATTGATCAAAACGGCAGGCCGCAAAGTTTTCCTCATTCTAGACAACCTTAGGGTATATCACGCTCGAGTCGTTAAAGCTTGGCTGAAAGAGCACGATGATGAAATAGAAATCTTTTATTTGCCATCATATTCACCTGAGCTGAATCCAGATGAGTATTTGAATTGCGATCTTAAAGGAGGTGTTTACAGTGGCATACCAGCGCGACCCAAGAAGAAGCTAAAAAGCAAAGTGCTTTCTTACATAAGAATGTTAAAAAAGAAACCCACGCGTGCAGCATCCTACTTCCGGTATGAATCGATTAAATCTGCAGCATAATGGAACTATTTTTCCGCCAGGTTAATAACACTTCAATCAAAATATTTATACCCGTTACAAAACGGGCCTGCTTCTTTGTCAAAATAAAATGAACAGGTTACATCATCTGTCACTCGCAGAGCTTGGATATTTTATTCTTAGCCGCATAAGCTGTGTCTCTTATCACGTTACTCCCCTTGCCATTTTTTTCGGGGTCTTATACCGCCAAACTAAAGTTCACCAACTCTTACTTAGATTTCCCTTAAGGAAAGAGTTTGAAATTCCTTAACTAAAACTTTAGATATTGAGACTGGGGGGCAGTTAATCTTGGATATCGATTCTCCCACCCTTGAATGATACGACCCCAGAAGAACCCAACACATTCACCACCCTCAAACAAACAATATATATCGAATTTCACACAAAAATATATTTTTGACAGACGCACTTATTTTTTGGGGCAACCACAACCGCCTCTCGAAAACCTAAAAAATTTTCACCGAAAAATTAAGCATCAATGCATCCTCATTAGAATTTCTTTTAATTGACTCCTTCCCCTCTCTGACTTTAGACACTCACTTGGTGTCTTGCCATCCAACGCATCAACTTTAGATGTTAACCAATTTTTATAGGTAGCCCGAAAATGATACTTTATCACCGCAGCAATTTCCTTATCCCCAACGTAATCTATTAACTCTCTATTTTCTTTTGTGTCATCAAATTCATCTAAAAATAAACCTGCATAATTAGCCCAAGCTTGATTGTCACTCATTTTAATAACCTGTAAATGAAATTAAATTAGAACCTTTAGAATCTCGTGCTGAAGGAGCTAAAATTCCATCAAATCCATGTTCCTTGGCAAAACGTCCAAGTGCATGAGTAGTTTCATAACTATCTCCTGTAATATCTTCTAGCGATACGTCTAATTGTTCTCGAATATTAGGGTCTGTAATATCCAAAATATTGTTCATCTGCACATCTTTTGAGACTAAAACTCTCCCTTCAAGCGCTCCATAATGGGCAATCTCAGCCTCAGCTGTTTTAGCACTTGTTCCTGCATAAACACCACTAATACCAGATTCTGTATATCTATGATTGGCTGCTTGATTATACTTATGAGCATCCCATGTTGTTTCTACTCGATCAGGCTGTTCGTATCGATAAACTGTACCTTCAAATTTTCGTCCATTTGGGATGGACAAAGTCGATATTTCTTTACAGCTTAGTCCGAAGGGATCTATCCACCTTATTGGATTCGGTACATATCTATAATTATTAATCCCTCCCAACAACCTAATCGGATCCTGCTGAGTAAACTCCCCAACCTCTGGATCATAGTACCTAAACCGGTTGTAGTGCAGACCGGTCTCTTCATCGAAGTACTGTCCCTGGAAGCGGATTGGCTGCTCTAGCTGAATTTCATGGGCTAAGGCAATATTGCCATAGCTCTTGTAAGCAACGCTCCAGACCACTTCACCTTCCTGATTGGTCAGGGTATCAGGCGTTCCCAGGTGATCCAGATGGTAGTGATAAACCTGCTCGTCTTCTTTTAACGCAACCGGTTTAAAGGTGCCCGGTTCGAAGTAATAGGTGCGGGTACTGAGATCCTGTTTGGTTTGGTTATCCGTTTTGTTTTCCTGTAGGAGGACATCGCTATCCCAGAGGAAGCCGGTTTGTTCGCTGTTTGTGGCTTTGCCAATACGGCGCCCCAGAGGGTCGTATTGGTAGTGGATCACCTGTTGGAACTGTTCTGTGCCCTTTTCTACCTTGAGCTTTTCTACACGGACCAGCTGTTGGCGGCTGTTGTAGTGGTAGCGGGTTTGCAGTTTTTGCCCTTTACCGCGCAGTTCAGCGATGCGGTTGCCGTGGATATCGTAGCGGTAGTGGGTATCACCGCGGAAGGCTAAACGGTTACCTTTGACCTGGGTGGCGCTGGCCTGTTGTTTAGCTTCGTCTTTCGAGTTGGCGGCCGCGAGAATATTGTGCGCGGGGTCGTGCACAAAGTATTCGGGATTGGGGCCGTCTACCTGGGCCAGGCGATCGAGGGCGTCGTAATGATAGCTGCGGGTTCCACGCAGGCTGTCTTCGATCTTGGCGATCTGGCCGGCTTTGTTGTACTGGTAACTGCGTTCCAGAATTGAGCTTGCGTCCTGGGTGGGATCGGACACCGGGCTCTGGTTTGCACTGCTGGTTTTGCCCAGGCGCAGCTTGTGCAGGCGGCCTTGTGGATCGTAGTCTCTTTGGCTTTCCAGTCCGTTGCCGTGTTGGCGCTGGCTTTCCCTGCCCTGTTCGTCGTGACTGATATTGGTAATCAGCTGATCGGTATCGCTGCCTAAGGGGCGGCGGTGCAGGCTTTGGAATTGGCCAGCAGGGTTAAAGGCGAAGTTAAGTACCTCGCCATCGGGTAGTGTGGTGGCGATACGGTTGCCGGCGGCATCATATTGGTGGCTGAGTTTATCTTTGCCCTGCCAGTCGGTGGAAACGCGGCCATTGGCATCGTATTCCCAGCGCAGTTTGCGGTGGGCATTTTCTGCTTCGATAAGTTGTCCGCTGCGGTTGTAGCGGAAGTTGGTGATTCCGTCCGGGGTGGTTTCTTCCAATAAGCGACCGAAGGGGTCGCGCTCGAAGATGGTGTCTACACCTTTACCGGATTCCGTATCAGTTACGGCCCTGGAACTGACCAGATGGCCGGCGCGGTTATAGGCGTAACGGGTAACGCGACCGTCGAAGCCAACTTCTTCTATCAGGCGTTCATTGAGGTCGTATTTAAGCTGGTAGCGCTCGCCGTTTTCGTTGGTAAGGCCAATTAAGTTACGCTCGCCGTCATAGTGATATTCCAGGCGGCTGCCGTCCGGGTTGGTGCGGGTCTTAACCTGGCTGAGACCGTCGTAGGCGTAGCAGGTACTGCGACCTTCAGAGTCAATGACTTCGGCAAGCAACCCTTGGGGGTAGTAACTGTATTGAGTGCGGGCACCATCTGGGGTGGTCACCGCATGGATCTGATCCTGGGCATCATATTCATAGCGGGTTATCTGGCCTGGAGCGTGTTGCACTTCAGCCAGGCGACGAGCACCGTCGTAGCGGTAGTGCTGGGCGCGGCGAGTTTACCCTCAGGATTCCACAAGTAGCGAGTGGTATTTCCCAGTGGGTCGGTAACACTGCCGATCAGACCAACGGGGTTATAGCCATACTGGGTACTGTTGCCGAGAGGATCTTTGGTGGCAGCGATCTGACCTTTTTTGTTGTACTCGCGTTGCCACTTATTGCCCGCAGGGTCCGTAACTTTTGCGGGCAGGCCTTCGCTATTGTATTCAATGCGGTGCTTATTGCCGGCGGAATCGGTTTTTTGTATCAGGCGGCCTTGATCGTCGTATTGATAAATCTCTTCGCGCAGGCTGCCATCGTCGCTTGGCAGCTGTACCTTAGTGATCTGGCCCAGGTCGTTGTAACTGTAAAGGGTCTCGGCACCTTCCGGGTCGCGGTGATAAATGGGCAGGGCGCGCTCATTGAAGCGGTAACGCTCTTTACCGCCGCGGGTATCAGTTACGGTGACACCCTTGCCATCATCATCCCAATCAAACTGGTAGTTGTAAGTGGCCTGCCCATCGATAGGATCGCCCCACTGGCGTACACAGCGGGCCGAGGGACCTTCGGCATCCCATTCGAAGTGGAAGCGGTAGCCGGTTTTTAGGGGTGGGAGTATTAGATGTCCACAAAAGTAGTCTATCTCAACCGAAACTTTAAAGTAGTTTTAAGGGCTTAATGGAACCAGCAGCAAGGCTTATAGGACCACTCTACAATTTGCCCTGGGTTTCCAAACTACACATTTAGATGTTTGAGCCCAACATGCTACTCCATTTCAAGCTCTTCGAGAATTTTTTTTAAAATCTCATTTCCTTTGCGGCAAGCAAAACTAGCATGCGTGTTTAATTTATCCTTATATTCATTCAAGGCACCTGCACTCTTAAACTTTAACAAGTAATTTTTTACAAGAGTAGACTCCAAAGAATCCATTTCTAAAAACAAATTGGACCCCGGTAATTTATGTGAACTTTTCTGAGCCACATATGATGAAAAATTTGCAAGAAAGTTAGATAGATCTGCTTCCGTGAGAGACAGGTCCTTTATAAAATTTATAAAAGAATCGTCAAACTTTTTGCCATTATCTGAAGATGCTTTTAAAAATGTATGCGCATGACCACTTATGTTTGCTCCATGTACATGCCCTTCGTAATCAGGACTTGGAACAAAGTAGACACCCTCTCCTCTAAAAAAGTTATCTGTTTCTTTATTATTTAGAGCCAATTCAAATAAATTAACCATAGAACTCACCGAATACGCTTGGATTTTGAAAAATTATTCATTAGTTCATCTGCGCTATTATCATGTGCAATTTTCTCAGAACCCACTAAAGCAGCCTCGCTAGTTCCACCTTTAGTTTTCCCTCCTGGGACCCATTCTCCCTCATATGCGCCAGCTTCACGACCATCAGGAATATCATAAGTAAACCTTGTATCTCCTGGTTCTATCACCACATAAACTATTTTCTCGTCACTCAAATCTACATTACCTAAACTCAGCTCATCCCTTAAAACCGTCCAATCACGGCCAGATGACTCATATTTTTCTATAACAGCATCCATTTCAGATCGTAAACCAACAAATTTACGTGGAGGGAGAGTTGGATATTCAGGGTTTTCCATCCAACCTTGAATAGCAATAAACCCAGCCCCTTCATTCTGAAATTTATCTAAATGAGCATTAATATAGGACTGCGGCAAGTAAGTTGACGGATCCGGTCGTTTAAGCTTTTCAGTGCGACCGCCCATCGCAGCCACTTCTTTCATTTTTTGATATGACTTAGCCGCTTCAGAGCTATTCGCAAAATGCCCTTTAGTGTCTCTCTGAAATTCATTCCAAGAATTCACTGGTGGACAATCTTTACTAGTTAGCCCGTAGGGATCTATCCAAGTAACTGGATTGGGTACATACCGATAATTATTAACTCCCCCCAGCAGCCCCACCGGGTCCTGCTGAGTAAACTCCCCAACCTGCGGATCATAGTACCTAAACCGGTTGTAGTGCAGGCCAGTCTCTTCATCAAAGTACTGCCCCTGGAAACGAATCGGCTGCTCTATCTGATTTTCATGGGCCAGAGCAATATTGCCATAACTCTTGTAGGCAACACTCCATACCACTTCACCATTTTGGTTAGTAAGGGTATCTGGGGTTCCCAGATGATCCAGGTGGTAGTGGTATACCTGCTCTTTCTCCTGCTTACTTTCTTTTAAAGCAACCGGTTTGAAAGTGCCCGGCTCGAAGTAGTAAGTACGAGTATTGAGATCCTGCTTAGTCTGGGTATCGACTTTATTTTCCTGCAGGAGTACGTCGCCATCCCAGAGAAAATCGGTTTGCTCGCTTTCACTCGCTTTACCAATACGGCGGCCCAAGGGGTCGTATTGGTAGTGAATAACCTGCTGGAATTGCTCTGTGCCGTTTTCTACCTTGAGCTTTTCTACACAGGCCAGCTGTTGGCGGTTGTTGTAGTGGTAGCGGGTTTGCAGTTTTTGCCCTTTACCGCGCAGTTCGGCGATGCGGTTGCCATGAATGTCGTAGCGGTAGTGGGTATCACCACGGAAGGCTAAACGGTTGCCTTTGACCTGGGTGGCGCTGGCCTGTTGCTTGGCTTCGTCTTTTGAATTGGCGGCGGCCAGAATATTGTGTGCGGGGTCGTGCACAAAGTATTCGGGGTTGGGGCCGTCTACCTGAGTAAGGCGGTCGAGGGCGTCGTAGTGGTAGCTGCGGGTTCCGCGCAGGCTGTCTTCGATCTTGGCGATCTGGCCGGCTTTGTTGTACTGGTAACTGCGCTCCAGAATTGAGCTTGCGTCCTGGGTGGGATCGGACACCGGGCTCTGGTTTGCACTGCTGGTTTTGCCCAGGCGCAGCTTGTACAGGCGGCCTTGTGGATCGTAGTCTCTCTGGCTTTCCAGTCCATTGCCGTGTTGGCGCTGGCTTTCCCTGCCCTGTTCGTCGTGACTGATACTGGTAATCAGCTGATCGGTATCGCTGCCTAAGGGGCGGCGGTACAGACTTTGGAATTGGCCAGCAGGGTTAAAGGCGAAGTTAAGTACCTCGCCATCGGGTAGTGTCGTGGCGATACGGTTGCCGGCGGCATCGTACTGGTAGCTGAGTTTATCTTTGCCCTGCCAATCCGCTGTCACACGGCCGTTGGCATCATATTCCCAGCGCAGTTTGCGATGGGAATTTTCCGCTTCTATCAGTTGCCCGCTGCGGTTGTAGCGGAAGTTGGTAATGCCGTCGGGGGTCACTTCTTCGAGTAGGCGACCGAAGGGGTCGCGCTCGAAGATGGTGTCTACACCTTTACCGGATTCCGTATCAGTTACGGCTCTGGAACTGACCAGATGGCCGGCGCGGTTATAGGCGTAGCGGGTAACACGACCGTCGAAGCCAACTTCTTCAATCAGGCGTTCATTGAGGTCGTATTTAAGCTGGTAGCGCTCGCCGTTTTCGTTGGTAAGGCCAATTAAGTTACGCTCGCCGTCATAGTGATATTCCAGGCGGCTGCCGTCCGGGTTGGTGCGGGTCTTAACCTGGCTGAGACCGTCGTAGGCGTAGCAGGTACTGCGACCTACAGAGTCAATGACTTCGGCAAGCAACCCTTGGGGGTTGTAACTGTATTGAGTGCGGGCACCATCTGGGGTGATTACCGCATGGATGCGATCCTGGGCATCGTATTCGTAGCGAGTGACCTGGCCAGGAGCGTGTTGTACTTCTTCCAGGCGGCGAGCGCTGTCGTAGCGGTAGTGCTGGGCGCGGCCCATGGGGTCTTTGACCGCGGCGAGTTTACCCTCGGGGTTCCACAAGTAGCGAGTGGTATTTCCCAGTGGGTCGGTAACACTGCCGATCAGACCAACGGGGTTATAGCCATACTGGGTACTGTTGCCGAGAGGATCTTTGCTGGCAGCGATCTGACCTTTTTTGTTGTACTCGCGTTGCCACTTATTGCCCGCAGGGTCCGTAACTTTTGCGGGCAGGCCTTCGCTATTGTATTCAATGCGGTGCTTATTGCCGGCGGCATCGGTTTTTTGTACCAAGCGGCCCTGATCATCGTATTGATAAATCTCTTCGCGCAAGCTGCCATCGTCGCTTAGCAGCTGTACCTTAGTGATCTGGCCCAGGTCGTTGTAACTGTAAAGGGTCTCAGCACCTTCAGGGTCGCGGTGATAAATGGGCAGGGCGCGGTCGTTAAAGCGATAGCGCTCTTTACCGCCGCGGGTATCAGTTACGGTGACACCCTTGCCATCATCATCCCAATCAAACTGGTAGTTGTAAGTGGCCTGCCCATCGATAGGATCGCCCCACTGGCGTACACAGCGGGCCGAGGGACCTTCGGCATCCCATTCGAAGTGGAAGCGGTAGCCGGTTTTTAGGGTACGCTGCTTAATAACATGCTGGCGGTACTGATACTGCTCGCTGTGGCCATCAGCATCGGTGGCTTTGATCAGGTCGCCCTCATCGCTGTACTCATAGTTGGCGAGTACTTTAATGTGGCCATCGCGGGTTTCTTTTTTCAGCTCACCAATATGCTGGCTGTTAGCCTGCCCTGGCGGCGGGCTGATATGCAGGGCTTCACCGATGCTGCTTTCGATACAGATCAGACGTTCGTCGACATAGTGGAACAGGTAATAATTGCCGTAGCCATCGCGGATTTCTGCAAGCCTGAGGGAGCCTTTATCTCCGGTGGCTTTAAAGTGTTTTTGTACACCTTTGGGGGCACCGTAAGGAGTCACTATCCAGTGATCGTCATTAATGCGGGTGAGGCTTAACTGCTCCACTACGTTGTGGCTGCGGCCGCTGTCTCCTGGGGCAGGCAGGCTGATCACCCGGCCTTCGGCATCGTGGAACTGCACTGCTTTACCCGGGCGCCATACCAGCTTTTCACCCAGGGTGTGGGTCCAGCCGTGGCCCAGGCCGAAGTCTTTGGAATTACTGCTGCGGTAGGTACGCGCCACGGTGAGTGGCAGTGGACCATCCAGTACGGCATCAACCAAAGTAAGGCGTTCTTCACCCGTTTTTAGGTTAATAGGTTCGCCACCTTCGCAAGCCTTGCCATTACATTGAGAGCTATCTCCGTTATGGTTTTTCCCGGTCTGGCTATTGGTTTTATCCGCTTCGCTGGATTGGCTGGTCTTACTGCTATCGCTAGCCTGAGAATTATTGCCGTTATTACCAGAGCTATTTCCGCTTTGGTTGCTGTTATTGGCACTAGAATTGCTGGAACTACCACTGGAATTCGAACTGCTCGAAGAGGGACCACTCGAATTGGATGGGGCGGCTGCATCGGAAGAACTCAGGTCAGAAAAGCTGGCTCCATTACCCTTGGCATTACCACCTCGCTTTTTGGAAAGCAGGTTACGTTGCTTTTTCAGCTTGGCGAAGTCGAGCATCAAATCGCCAATACCGCGGAAAGCCTTCAGCAAACGGGCATTTTTAACCAGGGATGCCACAGCACCGGCACCACCTGTTACTGCAGCCAAGACGATAGTAAGAATAATCTCGAATGCACCACCACCGGCCATCTCGGTGATTTCCAGGCTGTGCTGGGCTTTTACATAGTCCTGAGCGAAACGGAAAATCGTATCGCGCAGTGCCGGTTCGTCATAAATCACCTGGGCCACTTCGAGGGCCAGCTCCAGCTGCTGCTTGGTGATCTTGGATGGATCAAAGCCAAGCACATCAACGGCTTCCCGATGCACTGCAGAGAGGTACTCTTTGCCGGATTCCTCGAAACTCTTATCGTACAAAAGGTAGTTTGCTGTTGCCGTGCTGAGTTCCCTGGCCTGGCGCATGGGATTAACTAGCGCAGCTACCTCCATCACGTCCTTGCCCCAAACCGCCAGGCCCCAGGCGGCATTGCCTAAGCCGGTAGCACCGCGATCAACATAGGCGCCCACTTTTTCTAAGGTAGAGCGCTGCTCGTGACGCTGTTGGATTAGCGCCGCTTCAGCGCGTTCTTGGGCGATAATCCGCTGCAGTCCCATGCGGATCTTGGCAATCAGTTCTGACTGCTTGTCAGCAAGAGCCGTGGCTGCAAACGGAGCTTCTTCAATAATCAGGCGATTTTGGATCAGGGCCTGGTAAATTTCCTGCTCTCGACTGGAAAGATGGCCGGGCGCTTCACTCAGTGGCCCTAAGAAGACTGTGCCTGCCTGGCTTGATTGAATACTGACACTCAGCGCATTACAGGAGATACCATTCATGCCAAAGAAGTGTTCGTGAATCTTCTGGATTACGGCATCGTCGAACATCGACAACAGCTGGCTGGCATTGACCTTCAGGGGAATACCCATCTGGTACGCCCAACCAACTCTGACCATATAACGAACGCCTTGCCTGTTCTCGACACTTAGCTGCATGGATAATCCTTCAAACGCCGTAAGCCCGCTGTGCGCCAGCCTCTAGTTATCATTTCCTGACCCAATAAATCGCTTTGATTTATTTTTTGTCTTTGTATTGGGAATACCAACTCGAAGAGCCGGATTCATCTTTAACTTTTGGATTGCTCAATTTGCAATCAAAAATCCTATTTTCCGCACGGTTGAATACCCCTAGAAAACATATTGAATTAGGGTAATCGCAATTTGTGAAATCTTAAATAGTGAATACCATCGCCTGTTTGGCTTATGGAAATTCTACTTGCCAATAGTTCCAATTCACCGGCATTTGAATGGGGTGAGGCCAAAGCTACTGGCAGGAGATACCTGAAATTGCGACCTGTTGGAGCAGATTACCGCAAATTAGCTGGTTGGGATAGATAAGTGTCATTACACGAATAGCACAAATCAAAGAGCTAAGTTGGCATCGAAGACAAGGAAAGATAATCGAATTAAATTACCTAACTGTTTTCTTCAGGGGTTCAAAACTGTGGATAATTTATCCGGAAACACTCTATCGGAAAATAAAATTCAGGTTTAAAGCGCTAACACAAAATTACCTATGTTCGGGGTAAGTATCCTCAAGAGCACTGTCGTTCTCGAAAAAATATTAGGCATATTTATTCGCCTATAAAAGCAATGGATCGGTAAATAAGGAAGCAGTGTGGAACCAGCTTCTACTATTTCTGTACAAGAAACAGCCTGAATGTGAAAGGAAAAGCGAAAAATATATTTTGTATCCACAGCCGTGACATTGCATCAGCGGCTGCGTTGCCATCACCGACCCAGCCAGGTATCGGGTTAGTGATGGCTTCGAAAATTGCAGGTTATTCGATTTCTTTAATACGCATAGAGCTGGTGTGTCCGCCCACATTGAGGCGCTCACCCTGAGTAATCAGTACTCTCTGGCCTTTTTGCAGGTCGATACGTGAGCTGAGTACTTCGATAATAGATTCGGTCAGGTGCCCCAGGGGTACCGCAGCCGGATCGAAGCTGATGGGCTCAACACCACGCAACAGCACCAACTGACGTGCGATATTTGGGTGTCGCGTCATTGCATAAATAGGAAGACGGGTATTCGCGCGGGACATCATGCGCGGGGTGCGCCCCGACTCAGTCAAAGCCGCAACCGCACAGAGATTCTCCACACGTGAGGCCACATCGATTGCCGCCTGGGCGATCACCGTATCAATACGCTCTGATGCACCGTGCTCTTCTGGAGTGTAAGGCACACTGCCGAGATACTGCTCCGCACCGACAATCACCTCACTCATGGACTCCACAGCAGCTACCGGATAGTCGCCAGCGGCGGTCTCGGCTGAGAGCATGACCGCATCGGTACCATCCAATACGGCATTAGCCACGTCCATGACTTCCGCACGAGTCGGCGTCGGGCTGGTAATCATCGACTCCATCATCTGGGTCGCAGTAATCACACCGCGATTAAGCGCATTGGCGCGGTTGATCAGCTTCTTCTGCACGCCCACTAAAGCCGGATCACCGATCTCGACACCGAGGTCACCACGAGCGACCATAATGGCATCAGACGCGAGAATCAGGGCGTCCATTTCCGCATCATCAGCAACAGCCTCAGCCCGCTCTACCTTGGCCACAATCGCGGCTTGGCTTCCAGCCGCCTGCATGGCTTTGCGCGCAGTTTCCAGATCACCGGCACAGCGCGGAAAGCTCACGGCGAGGAAATCTACTGCAAGCTCAGCGGCCAGCTCGATATCCCGGTAATCCTTCTCGGTAAGTGCCGGCGCCGATAGGCCGCCACCGAGCAAGTTAATGCCTTTGTTGTTAGACAACTTGCCACCTTGCAGTACCCGACAGTAAAGCTTGCTCGGGGTGGTGCCGGTTACCTCAAGGCGGATCTTACCGTCATCCAAGAGAAGGATATTTCCGGATTCACAGTCGCTGATCAGACTGGGGTAATCTACGCCTACGCGCTGCTCATCACCGCCTTCTTGCGGGCAATCAAGGTCCAGCGTGAACTCGTCATTGTTCTCCAATTCAACACTGCCCTCTGCAAAGCGGGCTATTCGGATCTTGGGCCCCTGCAAATCGCCCAATACAGCGACAGTTTTACCTTGGGCAGTTGCGGCATCGCGTACCTCTTCCACTCGGCGGCGGTGATCATCAGCAGAGCCGTGAGAAAAATTCAAGCGCACAATATTTACCCCGGCACGAATCATTTCCTCGATTACGTGGGGCTTATCAGTGCCGGGTCCCAGGGTAGCAACAATTTTTGTATGGCGAATCATATGGTCCCGTCAGGTATTTAATGAGATGTAAAATTGTTCAAGCCGGCGAGCCTTACTCTCTAGTCGCTGTTGCCGACTTCTAATGTACAGGACGAACTCACAGGTTTTCCCGCACCTGTGTGCCAGCCCAGGGCCGGCTAATTGCAAAAGTTCGATCAGGCGGACTCGGCAACCGGCAGATCCAGATGCAACGCGGCCGCCATAGCCAGGCTGGTATCCAGCATACGGTGGGAGAAACCCCACTCGTTGTCATACCAGGCCATCACTTTCACCAGGTTGCCATTTACACGCGTGTGGTTGGCATCGAAATGGCTGGAAGCACTGGTGTGGTTGAAGTCCACTGATACCAGGGGCTGGTCACAGAAAGTAAGAACGCCATTGCTGGCCTCTGCGGCCTTCTGCATGATCCCATTCACTTCATCGACACTAGTGTCACGGCCAGCGATAAACTGGCAGTCCACCAATGATACATTGCTCACTGGTACACGCACCGCCATACCATCCAGGCGACCCTTTAGTTCAGGCAGGACCAACCCCACAGCGGCGGCGGCACCTGTCTTGGTAGGAATCATATTGTCGGCTGCGGCACGTGCCCGATAAATATCTGCGTGGACCGCGTCCTGGGTATTCTGGTCATTGGTATAGGCATGCACAGTAGTCATCACACCGCGCTCTATGCCCAGTTCGCGGTGCAATGCCTGGGCCACCGGCGCCAGGCAATTGGTGGTGCAGGATGCGTTGGAAACCACGCGGTGATCAGCAGTGAGGTTTGCATCATTAACACCGTACACTACTGTCAGGTCGGCATCTTTTGATGGTGCAGAAATCAGAACCGCAGCAGCACCCGCTTCAATATGTGCGGAAGCGGAAGCCTTATCCGTAAAGCGGCCAGTGCACTCCAGCACCAGATCCACACCCAGCTTTTTCCAGGGCAGTTTGGCTGGATCGCGCTCCTGGCAAACCTGTATGCGATCGCCACCTATTACCAGCGCGTCGCCATCCACTTTTACCTCAGTAGCAAAGCGCCCGTGGATGGTATCGAAACGGGTCAGGTGCGCATTGGATGCAACCGGGGCAAGATCATTAATCGCGACCAATTGGATCCGATCACTGTATCCGGACTCGTAGATGGCTCGGGTGACGTTGCGGCCAATACGGCCGTAACCATTGATGGCAATTTTAATTTTCATCTGGTTTTACCCTAATTATAAGCTTCTGATTTTCCGTTTTTCCGTGCTGCACCCATCAACGAATGCACCCTAGCGAACTTTTGTGACGATTAACCCTGCAACTCAACAGGCTGTCCATAACTTGTCGGACAACCGCGAAAAACTCCGCTCCAGGAATTAGTTCCCGCCCAGACCGACACTGGATCAAGACTTTAATGCAGCAGCCTGTTTTGACAGGCGGGTAATTTCCGCCCAGTTTTTCTCTCGCACCAAGGCGCTGGATGCCATCCAGGAGCCGCCCACACAAACCACATTGTTGAGAGCCAGGTAGTCCGCCGCGTTGCCAGGACTAACACCACCGGTCGGACAAAAACGGGCCTCCACCAGTGGACCAGCGAGGGACTTCAACATAGGCACACCGCCTGCAGCCTCGGCCGGGAAAAACTTCTGGTAGCGATAACCACGCTCATACAAACGCATAACCTCAGAAGCACTGGCGGCACCTGGCAACAGTGGCACATCGCTGCCTTCAGCAGCTGTAAGTAACTGGTCTGTAGCTCCGGGGCTGACCATAAAACTGGCTCCAGCATCAACTGAACGCCTCAGGTCGTCGCCATTCAATACAGTGCCAGTGCCCACATGAGCCTCAGGTAATTGCCTGGATATCTGCTCCACCGCATCCAGCGCGGCCTCCGTCCGAAGGGTAACCTCGAGTACACTCAAACCACCTTCAAGTAGTGCCGTAGCCAAAGGCAGCGCGTCTTCAGCCTGCTCTATAACCAGCACTGGAACAACGCCAGCAACCTGCAAAATGTCGGCGATATTTTTCTGCATCAATCAATTCCAATAATTCGTTAAGGCGCCCAATAAACAGTGACTGGTTTCAGTCCCTGCTTGAGAATACTGCGCACCGGCATTTCCAACTCATCACTACCTAGTAAAGCCTCGCGATAGACTTTCAGTTTTTCCTCACCAGTAATCAGTAGTTTGATATTTTTGGCCTGTAAAATCGCACTCAGAGTCAGTGACATACGTTCGGTATTTGTACCGGTTACTGCACTCTGCCTGGCAGTGATTGCACTACACAATTTTTCAGTTTCAGGGTTTAAAGCCTCTTCAAGGCCCTGTGCATGGGGAAACAGTGAGGCAGTATGGCCATCACTGCCCATTCCCAAAATACACACATCAAATGGGCGACTTAGCTCCGCATAGGCACGCTCACAATCAGCTTCACCCTTCGCTGCTGTTGCCTGTGGGTTTTTCATTCCCAGCAACGTGGCTTCCGCGGCATAATTCTGGATCAAACTGTTTTCAATAAATGCCTGGTTACTGCCACTGTGGGATTTGTCCACCCAGCGTTCATCCACCAATGCGGCAGTAATTTTTGACCAGGGCAAGGGCCGCCTGGAAAGCTCCCGGTATACCGGTTCAGGAGTGCTGCCACCGGAAACCAGGAAGGTGGCCTGTCCCTGCTCCTTAATACCTTTTTGCAGTTCGCCAGCACAGTCATGAACCAATGCCTGTACCAGTCGTTCGCGATCGGAATAAAATTTTTCTTCTGCCATGGATATTTCCATTTAATTCCTGGGACACTTGCCCACCTAAAGCAAGAGATATCCCGTAAACATTACTTGGCGTTAAACCAGTGGCGACCACTACCGGCCAGCAGATCACTAGCCTCCCTTGGCCCCCAGCTGCCAGCGGTATAAGGTTTTGGCTGGTTACTTGTCTCACGCCAGTGATCAATAATTGGATCGACCCAGGCCCAGGCCGCAGCCACTTCATCGCGATGAATAAACAAAGCTGAATTATTCGCTGCCGCATCCAGCATCAAACGCTTATAGGCATCACTGTGAAAACTATCGTAGGTATCCGAGAGGGTTAGATTCAATTCTGCCGGCTGTAACTCAGTAGTAAGGCTATCCATCTTCTTAGCCATTAATACCAACTTGATACTCTCTTCCGGCTGTAGGCGAATAACCAAACGGTTGGGAACAACATTACCGGCATTTTCGTCATAGACGTGGTGGGAGACATTTTTGTATTGCACCACAATTTCTGCACAGCGTTTTTCCATACGCTTGCCGGTACGCAGATAAAAAGGCACTCCGGCCCAGCGCCAGCTGTCGATATGCGCTTGAATAGCGACAAAAGTCTCTGTTGCGCTAATACCGCCTTCCAGTTCATCCAAATAGCCAGGTACCTGCTGGCCATCAATTTCACCGGCAACGTACTGTCCGCGCACTACATTTTTATCCACCCCTGAACCAGTTAGTGGACGCAGCGCTTCCAGTACTTTGATTTTTTCCGCACGAATATTTTTCGCAGACATGGTGTTGGGAGATTCCATCGCAATCAGGCACAGCAGCTGCAGCAGGTGGTTTTGCACCATATCGCGCAGTGCCCCGGTCTCATCATAAAAACCGGCGCGACCTTCAAGGCCGACGGTCTCAGAAATACTGATCTGGATATGATCAATACTTTTTGCATCCCACAGGTGCTCGAACAGCACATTACTGAAACGTAACGCCAGCAGGTTTTGTACAGTTTCCTTTCCCAGGTAGTGGTCGATACGGAAAATATTATTTTCCGGGAAATAACTGGCGATCTTGCTGTTAATTTCGTCGGAGGTCTGAGCGTTATAACCTAAGGGTTTTTCCACAACCACACGGGAATGATCAGAGATCAGGCCCTTGATAGAAAGGTTTTCACAGCAGGGGCCGAATACCGCAGGAGGAATTGCCAGATAGAAAATCCGCACACGCTCGGGATCAGTGCCAAGAATATCAGCCAGATGTTCCCATTGTGCATCGGGTACCGCTATATCCAGTGCAATCGGGCGCAGTAGCTGGCTGAAGCCGTCCCAGCTGGAATCGCTGTATTCACCATCACGCAAGTGTTGCTGTAAAGCCTGGTGGGCAGTCTGTAAGTATTGATCGGCATCTTCCTGGCGGCGACATACGGGAAGAATTCGGCTGCCATCGGCCAGGCTGCCCTCCCTGTATGCGCGGTACAGCGCTGGGATCAGCTTGCGTAACGCAAGATCACCACCACCGCCAAACAACACCATATCAAATGGGTTAAGCATAAATATCGCTCTGAGGTCGTTCTGTTGCAGTGCCATAAAACACTGCATTAATTAATAAAGAATACTGGCACCGCTCTCTGCACCACTGGCAATAGCGCGCATATTGGTGAAAAGCTCACGGCCCATGCCCCGTGCATTTCCTGACAGGTCGCACTGTGCGGCTTCACGTGCGGCAAATTCTGCTTCGTCCACATGTACCTGCAACACGCCCGCCTCTGAATCCAGCTCAATAACGTCGCCATCGCGCACCTTGGCGATGGGGCCACCTTCGACCGCTTCCGGTGACATGTGAATGGCCGCCGGCACCTTGCCGGAGGCTCCCGACATGCGACCATCGGTGACCAATGCCACCTTAAAACCGCGGTCTTGCAGCACCCCCAGCGTAGGCGTCAACTTATGCAGCTCCGGCATGCCGTTGGCCTGGGGGCCCTGATAACGTACAACGGCTACAAAGTCGCGTTCCAATTCACCAGCTTTAAACCGCTCCAGCAGCTCATCCTGGTTGTGCAGGACAATCGCGGGGGCTTTTACTTTGAGATGCTTTGACTTAATTGCAGACACCTTGATCACACTGCGGCCCAGATTGCCTTCGAGCAACTGCAGGCCACCGTGATGAGAGAAGGGGTCGCTCACCGGGCGGATAACCGAAGTATCAGCACTCTCCTTCGCGGTCGGGCGCCATACCACACCATCACCCGCATCATTGAAGAAGGGGTCGTTACAGTAGGATTTGAGTCCGGAATCGCCTAGCACTGTGTGCACATCATCGTGCAGCAGACCTGCGGAGAGCAGCTCGCGAATCAGGAACTGCATACCGCCAGCTGCGGCAAAGTGATTAATATCTGCGGTACCATTCGGGTACACATGGCACAGCAGGGGCACTACTTCGGAGAGATCTGCCATATCCTGCCAGGTTAATTGGATGCCTGCTGCACGGGCCATAGCCACCAGGTGCAGGGTATGGTTGGTGGAGCCACCGGTAGCCAATAAGCCGACAACACCATTTACAAAAGCTTTTTCGGTCAGGATTTTGGCGATCGATGTATGTTGGCTGGGCTCGGTAATTTTCGCCAACTGCGCTACCGCCGCTTCATTCAGGGCATCGCGCAGGCCTGTTCCCGGATTAACAAAAGAACTGCCTGGCAATTGCAGGCCCATGATTTCAACCAGCATCTGGTTACTGTTAGCGGTACCGTAGAAAGTGCAGGTACCAGCACTGTGATAGGAGGCGCTCTCCGCTTCCAGCAACTCTTCACGGCCAACCTTGCCCTCAGCATAGAGCTGGCGCACCCGCACCTTTTCCGCGTTGGAAAGGCCGGTGGGCATGGGGCCTGCGGGCACAAAAATAGATGGCAGGTGGCCAAACGCCAGGGCGCCGATCACCAAACCCGGGACGATCTTGTCGCAAATGCCGAGGAACATAGCGCCCTCAAACACATCATGGGACAGTGCCACGGCTGTGGACATGGCGATTACATCGCGCGAAAAGAGGCTCAACTCCATACCCGGCCGCCCCTGGGTGACACCGTCACACATCGCCGGTACTCCGCCTGCCACCTGGGCAGTAGCGCCGTGGCGCGCCGCTGCCTCTTTAAGGTGTGCAGGGTAAGTCCCGTAGGGCTGGTGGGCAGAGAGCATATCGTTGTAGGCGGTAACAATTCCCAGATTGGGCCCTCTCCCGGATGCAATCAGCTGCTTTTCCTTTTCAGGAGAGGCAGCAATCGCATGTGCCAGATTGCCACAAGACAAGTGCGCAGTAGCCCGGCCTTCAACATGAGCCTTTTCCACCTGCGCCAGGTACTGGGCGCGGGTCTCCTCACTGCGCTGGATAATGCGATCGGTAATTGCCTGAACCTTGCTGTGAACCATGACTCGTCCGTATTAATTCTGCTGTAACACCGTCACCAGCCCAGTCGCCAATGCCGTATTTCGGGGGTCTCTCAACCACCGGTGATCATTCATCCTTGAAAGGGGAATCCACCAGGGAGAACTCCGCTCCAACTACTGGGTTGTAGTGCGGCTGGCGACCTATCACCCAGTAACAGAACCAGGTGCTTGGAGAATCTGTTGCTCTCCAGAGGGTAAAACCAAAAATTCATTCCAGAAAAAAATAAATGCTGCGCCTGAAAGAGTATTTCTGGCGCCCTTGGAAGAACTTTCTTACTGAAAGCATGCAGCTTCCCGCCAGCAGTCATATCCAGGTTTGGCACCCCGCATGTTAATAAGGCAGCATGGTCTTCACCTCCTCCCCTGCAATGGGGTAGAAATTTCCCGCGCCCAAGGGGTCACCAAAATCCGGTTAAACGCAACCCAGCCTCAATTTGGAACATTATGTAGTAAAACTACAAAAACATTCAAGAACTTATGCTGAGTTTGGAGATTTCCTCCACTAGCCAGCAAAATTGCTGGATAGAGTGGCGTAAATTGCCACCTAAATACAAGTATGGGCACTTAATTTGAGATCTCTGCGGACAGACTGGCACTGACAGATCAGTCAAACTGTAAGAAAATTACATGAATTGCATGAGCTCCCAGGAATGAAGGTTTGTGTAAAAGCCAGTAAAAGAGGTGACCCGCTCAGGACCGGGGGTGGCACCGCCAACAGGCTGCAAGAATCCGCGCCCGCCAATACCGGCAAGATGCCAAACTGTTATCAGGTAACTTCAACACTAGGGATTCAAGCCGCAAGGATCGATATCAATGAAGGTCACTATTAATGACGTGGCAGAGCGCGCAGGCGTGTCGATCAAGACCGTCTCACGGGTCATGAATAATGAACCCTCGGTACGCCCGAGCACCAGGGAGCGTGTTCTGGAAGTGGTGCAAGCACTGAATTACCGCCCAAACCTGGCCGCGCGCAACCTGGCTGGGACACACTCTTATTCAATTGCCTTTATTTACGATAACCCCAACGCTTACTACGTTATTGATATGCAAAACGGCATCCTTGAAGCCTGCAGAGCGCAAGGCTACGAGCTGCTTATCCACCCGAGCAATGCCGAATCAAGGACTATTCACGATACACTGCACCGCTTGGTGGAGCAGAACAGGGTTGCGGGACTAGTGCTTACTCCACCCTTCTCTGAAAGTCCTGAAGTCATCGACACCCTTTGTGCCATGGACGTGGAATTTGTACGGATTATTTCATCCCACGGCAACGAATCGACTGAAAACAACAGTATTCTGATCGACGACACCGCAGCAGCTTTTACTATCACGCAACACCTGCTGGATTATGGGCACAAACGCATTGCTTACCTGAGTGGCGGTACCGAGCATTTCTCAACCCAGGGGCGCCTGGAAGGCTACAAAAAGGCTCAGCGAATGACAGGGCTTCCCTTTGATGAGCAACTAGTAATACCGGGGGAATATTCTTTTGATTCAGGTGTAGCCAATGCTACTGCCTTATTGCAGTCCAACAATCCCCCCACAGCTATTTTTGCCGGCAATGATGAAATTGCTGCAGGTGCATTGTTTGCCGCACGTATGCTCAATTTTGACGTACCCCGGCAACTATCTATCGCCGGTTTTGAAGATAGCCCCTTCTCACGCCAAACCTGGCCAAAACTCACAACCGCACATCAGCCCAACGACGAAATTGCGCGCTGTGCGACAGAGCTGGTACTGAAGCGTATTCAAAGTAAGTGCAATGGGGAAAGGAGTGGAAAAAGCAAAGAAGGCGCGAGTTCAGTAAATCGAGAACAAAAAATTACCCGTTATTTCACCCCCAAGCTCATCGTGCGGGAATCCAGTGGAGCAGCGCCGCAAAAAGCCATCAATAGCTGAGATTTATCCACACCGCCAGATGCAGAGTCTACCGGGTAAAAACCTGGCTACCACCAATCCAGGTTTTTTGCACTCGCCGGCTTTCATCCAATAAAATTAGATCAGCCCTGGCACCAGGAAAAATCCTGCCGACATGTAAACCAAGAAATTGCGCTGGGTACAGGCTTGCCATGCGCAGACCTTCATCAATTCTCAAATTACACCACTGGCAGATATTGCGTACTGCGCCAATCATATCCAGGTGTGACCCAGCCAGCTCCCCAGTACTAGAAGTCAATTTGTCGCCTTCGCGAGTCACCACCCGATCAAACAGGGGAAAGCTGTGCGCGTCACTCCCGACCAGGGACATTGCATCCGTGACCAGTATCAACTTGCCCTGGGGCTTGGTTTTTAAAGCGAGCGTTATGGCTTCGGAACAGACGTGGTGACCATCAGCAATCAATCCACACCAAGCGCTATCGCTGATTAAAGCTGTCCCCACCATTCCCGGCTCGCGCGAGCGCAAAGGTGACATGGCGTTATACAAATGGGTAAATCCCGTCGCACCAGCAGCCAGCGCCGCGCGTACGGTTTCCCCATCGGCATTGGAGTGCCCCAGGCACACGCAGACTCCCAGCGATACCAGGCGGTGGATATCCTCTACGGGCACAGTTTCGGGAGCCGGGGTGACGACTTTTACCCCCAGGTCATCGCGAGCATACAGGATCCACTCGGCATCGCTCAGGGGGCGAATCAATGACTGCTCATGAGTCCCTTTCTTGGGTACGCTCAAATGCGGCCCCTCAAAGTGAATACCGACTACCCCGGGAACCTCCTCCCGTAAAGCTTCACTAACCGCGTTTGCGGCATGACTCATTATATCGAAGCGGTCGGTGATCAAGGTGGGCAAGAAGGCAGTTGTACCAAATTGCGCATGCGCCATACCGATGGTGCGCAATCCATCGACACTGTGCTCCTGGTTAAACAATACACCGCCACCACCGTTAACCTGCACATCTATCAAACCGGGTGCCAGTAGTCCGGGGACATATTGCGCCCCGGCTGGAGTCTCTCCCCCGAGAGAAATAATGCGCCCGTGATCATCGACAACCAGCACCGCATCCTCATGCACCTGCTCGCCGTCAAACAATCGCTCTGCTACCAGGGCAAAACCCACGCTCCCCCTCCTCAATCACCTCCCCTTGGCGGGGCCGTGTGAGCAAATTACTACACGGTCTGGGTGACTTTTTTCAGTCCCGCAGGTTCGTCCGGATTAATTCCCCGACTGACAGCCACGTGGGCCACATCAATATAAAAGCGTTGCAGTAATGCCAGTGGTGCGACCCTTGGGTGCACCCCCTTGCTCGGCACATGTAAATTAATCAGGGCGCCTCCCCGGCGCACGATGTCATCAATCTGTTCGCTATGGCAGTAAAAAGATTCATCTTCAATAGGAACATTCACCACCGTCAACCTGTCTTCCACCAGAGTGACCGGACCGTGCAAAAACTCAGCACTGGAAAAGGATTCTGCGTGAATATTGCACACCTCTTTCAGCTTCAGAGCCAGCTCACGGGTAATGCCATAACCGGGCCCACGCCCGAGCACCACCAGGTTTTGTACCGCAGCCAGGTCTTCAGGTCGCAGCTGGATATCTGCCTGCACCGCAGTCTCCAGGGTCTCCGGTAATCTCTCCAAGGCCTGTTTGAGCGCCTTATCCTCTGTCCAAAAGGCCACCAATTGCAAAACCGCAGACAGGGTTGCCAGATAACTCTTGGTAGCCGCCACTGCATTTTCAGGACCCGCTTTTAAAGGAATAACCTGGTCGACAACGCCCTTAATCGGAGCTTGCTCATCGTTTACCAGAGCCACGGTATAGGCACCGCACTCCTTTGCCATGCGCGCCTGGGCAAGGATATCCGGGCTGCGCCCGGACTGGGAAATCACCAGCACCAGGGCTCCCTCCAATTTCAGTCTGCGCCCATAGACGCTGGAAACTGAAGGTGCCGCCGCAAAAGTCGGCGTGCCTGTTTCAATCTCAATCAGGTATTTGGCAAAAACCCCTGCGTGATCAGATGAACCACGCCCCACAATCATGACAAAGCGCGGGGGCTGCGCACGTAGTCGCTCCCCCAGGCGAGTCATGATTGCCGCATTATTTTGCAACTGCTCGGCAATCCTGGCCGGAGCCTCCCGGGCCTCAGCTTCCATAATGGTGGTGGCCATGCCGCCCTCCACTCGCAATGAAGATTTTTGTACAGCCCCACCCCCGATGTTGACCGGGGCCTAAAATGGAACTGCAATAATTAGTCTATGTGCTGCTCTCTCACAGACCATACCCAATTAGCACTATGATTTGCCATTGGTATATCTCTCTGCCAATCAAATGAGGGCCTCACTGCTGCTAAAATGTATAAAGCGCCATACAACAGCCCAATGCCCATCATCTATGCTTGGAGTTGACCCATCGGCAGCAGCCGAACAATTTCCATAGGAAAGAGTCGATGGCAAAGCCAGCTGGTACGCCAATAACGTATTTCTGGCGCAGTGTTGCGCTAATTGTCACCCTTCTATTGCTCAGTAGCTGCTCCAGTATTCAATTTGTCTACAACAATGTGGACTACTGGATACGCTGGAAAGCCAACGACTATGTCAGTCTGGACCGAACCCAGAAAGGCGAATTGCGAGCTGCATTACAAAGTTTTTTCCGCTGGCATCGACAGACACAGCTACCCCGTTACGCCGATTTCCTTACCCAGTTGGCAGACCGGGTTGACGAGGGTGGACTGGAAAACCCTCAGCTGGAACCTATTGAAAGACAGGTTGAGCACTTCCTGAATTCTGCTAGCGAAAATGTTTACAACTTGCTGTTACCAATAGCTGCACAATTGAGTGAGGAGCAGATTGATGAACTACAGAGTAATCTCCTGAAAAAGGATCAAAAAAGCCTGAGAAAGTGGCAAAGGTCCCCAGAGAAAATTCAACGTAAGCGGGATAAACAAATCCGCAAGGAGAGTGTACGCTGGCTCGGTAGCCTCACCGAAGAACAAAAAAACCTGATTGCCGCCATGGTATCCAAAATGGAATACAACCCCCTGCTACGCAGTGAGCAGAGACTGCTCTGGCAGGCAAAAGCCATGGAACTGTTGCGCACAAAACCTGAGGGGTATCTGGATAAGCTTCGTAGCCTGTTAGTTAGCCCAGAGCAGCTCTGGTCCCCTCAATACCGCCAGGCGCAGGAGAAACGCAAGCAACAGGCGCGAGATTTAGCCAAACAAATACTATCCAGCACCAGCCCAGCCCAGCGACACCACCTGAGTAAAACGCTGCGTGAATACGCCCAGGACTTCCGCACCCTCGCCAGCCAGTAACATCACATCCAAAAGAGCAAGCCAGAATCTTTAACTACAAATAGATGCATTAGAAACTATCAATCCCAGACATCAACAGGGCTGACGAAGCCACACACAGGCTGCTAAGCTCGCCTATTCCAATGACCAGCCAGGGGAAATCTTGTGCATATCGAATCCGCCAATAGTGCCCAACTAGCGGAGTGGGAGAAGGAATTAAGCGCCCATTATGAGCGTATCTGCCAACATGAACTGAGTTTGGATATTACCCGTGGAAAACCTTCGGCGGAGCAATTAAATTTATCCGATAAACTCGACGGCATCCTCGCTACTGATTACCGCGCTGCCGATGGCACAGATACACGCAATTACGGAGGCCTCATCGGCCTTACCTGTGCCCGGGAACTGGGCGCGGATATGTTGCAGGTACCCACAGATGAGGTCATTGCCGGCAGCAACAGCTCTCTCACCCTGATGTACCATGCAGTAGTAACTGGTTATTTGTTCGGTTTTGCCGGCAATCCCCCCTGGAGGGAATTAAAAGCGCCCAAATTTCTCTGCCCGGTTCCCGGCTACGACCGTCACTTCACCATCTGCGAGCAGTTTGACATTGGCATGATCAATATTCCCATGAGGGGAGATGGTCCCGATATGGATGCTGTGGAAAAGCACATCAAAGAAGACAGCGATATTATTGGCATCTGGTGTGTTCCCAAATATTCCAACCCCACCGGTGACACTTACAGTGGCGAAACTGTCGAGCGCCTGGCGCAATTGGGACAAATTGCCAATCCGGGTTTCCGTATATTCTGGGACAATGCCTATTCGGTTCACGACCTCGGCCACTATGTGAGCTTGCCCAGCATCCGCTCGGCCACCCTGGAAAACGATACCATTGATTCTGTCCTGCAATTCGCTTCTACCTCCAAGGTTACCCATGCAGGGTCAGGGATCGCTTTTGTCAGTGCCAGCAGCGCCAACCTTGACTCCCTAAAGCATCAGATGAAGGCCATGACCATCGGTCCGGACAAGGTAAATCAGCTGCGTCACTCCCGTTTTTTTACTGAGTTCACCACTTTAAAAAATCACATGCACAAACATGCTGATATTCTCAAACCCAAGTTCGATTGTGTTTTGGAGCATCTGCAAAATGGTCTGGGGGATTCCGACCTGGGACAGTGGGATAAACCCGAGGGTGGTTACTTTGTCTCTTTCAACACCCGCCCCGGCTGCGCTAAAGCCGTAGTAAAACTGGCAGCGGATGCCGGAGTAAAGCTCACACCGGCCGGAGCTACTTTCCCCTATGGCAAGGACCCTGAGGACAGTAATATCCGTATTGCTCCGAGTTTCCCCCCCCTTGAGGAACTGGATACAGCCATGGCCATATTTGTGCTCTGCGTCAAACTGGCAAGTATCCGGAACCGCCTGCAAGAAACAGGATAACCCTAAAATTTTGCACGGAGAATCCGATGAATCAAAGCGGCCAATTCGGCCGCTTTTTATTCCTGGTGAAAATGGCCGGCCAAATACCGTCTGGCAAATTTTTCGTCGGCGAGATGGAGATCAACGACCACCAGGCCATCGACGGAATCACAGAAATCCGGATCAATATTAAAAGCGTGGAAAGTGGTACCTCCTGGCTTGGTCAGGGATGCATACTTTTTAAAAAGTGGCGGAAGCACCACACCCTCCTCGCGCAGCACCTGTTTTAGCTGGAGCATATCAGAAACTGAATCCCCGCAAAGTAGTGGCAGGGATTCAGCAGCCTGAAGGAAAGGCAAACGTGCATCACCCAAGGAATTTTCCGGAGCAAAATAGTGAGAAAAATAGCGTACTATCGCTGACTTGGCCCGTACAGAGAAAGTCCCCGGCATAGATACCGGCCCAAACAGGTAGCGTACTTTATTCCGTAAAACCCACTGACCAATGGCCGCCCAGAGTAAATCCAGCCCTCGCCCACGCCAATATTCGGGCAACAGGAAACTTCGCCCGAGTTCCGCAGACGCGGGTAAACACTGACCAGGAGGACTTGGGTAATTAAATAAAGTCCCACTGTAAATTTCATCCTCGCCTAAAGCCTCTGTAGTCGCCAGACGATAGGCCCCGGCAATCACTTGGCGCTCACGATCCCATAATAATAAGTGCTCATAGTGGGCATCAAAGGCATCCCAGTCACGGCTCAGCCCGGTCCCTTCCCCCACTGCACGAAAAGCCACCTCTCGTACTCTCGCTAACTCACGCATCACCGGACAATCAGCTCTCTGGCGGTAAAGACGCACTGAGAATGCACCCTGTGCTGTCAACACCTCGCAATTCTCAATAACACTTGCCACTTCAGGCCGGGGTTCTGCAGCAGCTATTAATTCGGGGCCAAGAGCTGCTGGTGAGCGCTGCAACTTATACACATGTTTGCGCCAAAGAGCAGCCTGAGCACGCGGAGTCAATGGCCAGCTACGGAAATGTTCCGCCTCAAGTGGACGGCCAATTCGGATATCAATACCGCGACTGGACTGCTTGAACATTTCCCGAATTAACCAAAGTGTCGACAGGGGTTTATTCAGCATCGATAACCCGTAGAACCACCAGGAATTTCTACCTAGAACCTGCACAGGGAGAATTGGCGCATTCGCTTTTTCTGCAAAGCGGACAAACCCTGGATTCCATCGACCATCGCGCACTCCGTGGGGACTAAAGCGCGATACTTCCCCGGCGGGGAAAATAATAATGGCACCATCCTGCCCCAGGTGATCGTAAATTCCCTCAACATCCGTGCGGCGAGTGCGTCCTTGAAAATTATCCACAGGTAAGAAATGTGGGCGTAGAGGTTTGATATTCCAAAGTAACTGACTGGCAACAGCGCGTACATCCTTACGCACCCTGGTCACCATATCAATCAGCGCGAGCCCATCGAGACTGCCGAGAGGGTGATTGGAAACAATAACCAATGGTCCGCTGACAGGTATTCTTTCCAGCTCCGAGGGATTCAACTCATAACGAAAATTCAGCTCGGTAAATAACTGGCGAATAAAGTCAATTCCACCCAAGTGCGGATAGCGCCGTCCAAACTCCAGAATTCGCTCTTCACAGCAAATTTTTTTCAAGGTGGCGGAGACGATTTTACGAGTGGTTTTCTGCGGTGCCGCACTATACCAGGGGTTTCTTTGCAATAGTGTTTCCAATTGGATCATGCTGCCACCACCTCTGTCATTATGCTGGCAATTTTCGGTGCTCTGTACCAATGCAATAGCTCCAGGCTGCCGTCCTGCTGCTCCACTATCGCGCTCATGGAATCAACCCAATCTCCACAGTTGGCGTAAGTCACAGTGCCACTCCCGATCTCTTTTTGCCACAATGCAGGGCGGTGGATATGCCCGCAAACAATGCCATCCACCGCCTTTCCTATCGCCGCTTTTACAGCGATATTTTCAAAGTCACCCATCATTTGCCGGGCTGCGCCAACCCTGTTTTTTACTTGGCTGGCCAGGGACCACCAGGGTTTATCAAAACGGCTACGCCAATAGTTGATCCAGCGATTAAAGCGCAACATCAAGTAGTAACTGCGATCACCGATGTGGTAGCTGACTGGATGCACTTTTATATGGTGCTCAAATTGATCCCCATGGGTGGTCCAATAGCGGCGGCCATCAGAAGCTGTGTGTATCCAGTCTCGCTCAATACGAATATTGCCAAGACGCTTACCGGCCCAGCTGCGCATAGGGGCATCGTGATTCCCAGGGATATAAATCACTTCCTGTGCCAGGGAACTTAACTCGGAAAGCATTTCCAGCAGCATGGATGATGCTTGGCACCAGGTCCCTCGCCCCTTGGACAGAGCATGCATATCAAAAATATCGCCCACTAGATAAACCGTATCGGCGCGGTTCTGCGCCAGGAAATCGGCCAGCCGATGGGGCTCACTATCTCTACTACCCAAATGGACATCGGATATCCACAGTGCGCGGTAGCGATTGCTCATAGCAATATTCCAGACTTTGACCAGCTGTTAGCTGCGATGAGTTACTTTGCCGACATAAGGGAAATCAATTGCAGCTCACGCAGTGCCACACAGCCAGGAAAAAACAAGGGTTTACAAGCTGCGATCACACAGACATTGATATATGTGTTGATCGCCTGGGCAATCACTTTGCAGCGATTTGATGACAGTCAGGAGGATTTTTATTGAAGCTTATATTGCAGCGGAAAGGAAAAAACTGCGGAGGTTTTAATGTTCAGACCAGCGGGGCAATCGCCCGCCAGCCCGCAACCAGGGAGGAAGAGAATTACTCGGTATCCTGGGGATGCCTGATAGGAGGAGCAAAAGGGAACTTCGCTACCTTGTCACCCTTAACTTCGACTATCTTGCCGGTTCCCTCTTTCTCTACTTCATCTATGCGCACAATACTATGCATGGGAATGTAGGAACGGGTTACCGAAGCAAACTCGTTTTTCAGCTTTTCTTCACTGGGGTCCACAACCAATTGGGCCTTTTCCCCGAATACGAACTCCTCGACTTCGATAAAGCCGTACATATCGCTTTGATAAATAGCCCGGGCATAGAGTTCATACACCTGGTTTTGGTTGTGGAAAATCACTTTATATATCGGGTTGGCCATAAGTCTCTCAGGATGGGGAATACCCCGAAGCTCAAAATTGATCAGAAAGCGGGCAAAGCCCGAAAAAGCGCGCAAGAATAGCACAGGTTCTCAACCGCTAATATAGCCATCTATGCAGTACCGGGTCCTGTCGTTATAATGCCCCACCCGTTTAATTGACCAGTTTTTAACCAGGCACGATATGTCCGATACACCGGCTAAAAAGCTATACATCAAAACCCACGGCTGCCAAATGAATGAGTACGATTCCGCCAGGATGCGCGATCTGCTCGGCGAGTCCCACGCCATGGTACCCACCGACGACCCTGAAGATGCAGACGTGCTACTGGTCAACACCTGTTCTATTCGCGAGAAGGCTCAGGAAAAACTATTCCACCAACTCGGCCGCTGGAGACGCCTTAAGGAGAAGAATCCCGATCTGGTTATCGGCGTCGGTGGCTGTGTAGCCAGCCAGGAGGGCGAAGCCATCGCTAAGCGCGCTCCTTACGTTGACCTGATTTTTGGCCCTCAGACCCTGCACCGCCTGCCGGAGATGATGGAAACCAAGGAACAGAAAAACGGCGTAGTCGTCGTGGATATCAGCTTCCCGGAAATCGAGAAATTTGACCGACTGCCCCAGCCCGAAGCCGACGGTGCCACTGCCTTCGTCTCTATTATGGAAGGTTGTTCCAAGTACTGCACCTTCTGTGTTGTGCCTTACACTCGCGGGGAGGAAGTGAGCCGCCCCGTTGCCGATGTACTGGAAGAGGTTGCCCACCTGGCCGGCCAGGGGGTGCGAGAGGTAAACCTGCTGGGCCAGAATGTAAACGCCTACCGCGCAGCTGGCGAAGACGGCCACGAGGTGGATTTTGCTGAACTAATCACCTATGTGGCGGCAATCGACGGGATAGATCGTATCCGCTATACCACATCCCACCCGGTTGAGTTCTCCGACGCCCTGATTGATGTTTACGCAGAGGTGCCGGAACTCGTCAGCCATCTCCATTTGCCAGTACAGAGCGGCTCAGATCGTATCCTGATGGCAATGAAGCGCGGCCATACAGCGCTGGAGTACAAATCAAAGATCCGCCGTCTGAAAAAAATACGCCCGGATATCTGCCTCTCCTCCGACTTTATCATCGGCTTTCCTGGCGAGACCGACAGGGACTTCGAGGCCACTATGAACCTGATCCAGGAAGTGGGCTTCGATGTTTCATTCAGTTTTATTTACTCGCCACGCCCTGGGACACCGGCGGCAGACCTGCCCGACGACACCCCGGAGGAAGTGAAGAAACAACGCCTGCAGCTGCTCCAGAACCGTATCAACCAGCAAGCCGCAGCGATTGCCCGACGCATGGTGGGTAACACCGAGCGGGTCCTGGTGACCGGTGTATCAAAGAAAGACCCCGGGCAGCTTCAGGGCCGAACCGAAAATAACCGGGTAGTCAACTTCCGCGCCGATGACCTGGCATTGATCGGTAAGTTTGCCGATGTGGTAATTGAAGAGGCCCTACCCAACTCATTGCGCGGCATCCTGGTCACCTCAGAATTAGAAGAAGACCTTTTCTAATAGCCCGCAAGACTGCCCTCCCACCGGCAAGATATGCTTCTAAAGCACATCTTGCCGCCAAATTGACCTAGTAAACCCTATGAAATTACAAGGTGTAATTAAAATCGGGTAAAGTTAGAACCTATTGGTAGCACTCAAGACTTTCCCATATAGGGAAAATGGGTATACCCTAGCAGTGAACCCTACAAATTAAGGTGCCGGAAACCAATTTGGAAACGCATACCCTAGCTCACAACATCACCCTTGAGCCCAACGACGCCCGCCGTCTCGCAAATCTTTGCGGCCAATTTGACCAACATCTACGCCAAATCGAACAGCGACTGGATATTGAGATCCGCAACCGCGGTAACCAGTTTGCCATCTATGGCGAGTCCAAATCGGCCAGGGCTGCAGGTGAGCTGCTGAGCTTCCTCTACAAGGAAACCGACTCTCAGGATCACCTGACGCCCGATGAAATTCACCTGGCCCTGCAGCAGTCAGGTGTCGAGGAGCTGCTCAACAAGGGCGACAAGGAAGATTCTTCAGAGGCCGACCAAGTAGTCTTAATCCGCACCAAGAAGTGCTCCGTGCGTCCCCGTGGACTGAACCAGCGCAAATATGTGCATGCGGTTCAATCCAACGATATCAATTTCGGAATAGGCCCGGCGGGCACAGGCAAGACTTACCTGGCAGTGGCCTGCGCGGTCGAGGCTCTGCTCAAGGATCAGGTTGAGCGTATCCTGCTAGTGCGACCAGCTGTAGAAGCCGGGGAAAAACTGGGTTTTCTGCCCGGTGACTTGAGCCAGAAGGTGGATCCCTACTTGCGCCCTCTGTACGACGCTCTCTACGAGATGCTCGGCTTTGAGACGGTCGGCAAGCTAATCGAGCGCAATGTGATCGAAGTAGCTCCTCTAGCCTATATGCGCGGCCGCACCCTGAATAACGCTTTTGTCATTCTCGACGAGAGCCAGAACACCACACGTGAACAGATGAAGATGTTCCTGACGCGTATCGGTTTCGGCTCAACCGCAGTGATCACTGGCGACCCCAGCCAGGTAGACCTGCCCCGTGGCCAGGCTTCAGGCCTGCGCCACTCTGTTGAGGTGCTCAAAAAGGTTAACGGCATCAGCTTTACCCACTTTGGCGCTAAAGATGTTGTGCGTCACCCCCTGGTACAGCGCATTGTGGAGGCTTACGATATCCACGAGGCCGACCGGGAAATAGATGTTCCCAGCAAGGCTGGCGAAAATGCAGCCTGAGGCTCCGCTGTACACCTATGATTGATTTAACTCTGGATGTGCAGCGGGCTAGCCGCTGTACATACCTACCCTCCGATGACGACATCCGCTCCTGGGTTATCGCAGCATTGCCCGCTCATCGCAAAGAGGTCGAACTCGCTGTGCGTATTGTCGATGAAGACGAGAGCCAGCAGCTCAACCACCAGTACCGAGGCAAAGACAAGCCGACCAATGTTCTGTCCTTTCATACGGACTTTCCGGCGGAGCTGAATCTTCCCCTGCTGGGAGACCTTGTGATCTGTGCGCCAATTGTACAAATGGAAGCGGATCAACAGGGCAAATCGCTTCCCGCGCACTGGGCACATATGCTGGTCCATGGCACACTGCATCTTCTGGGCTATGACCATATCGACGACGCCGAGGCCGAGGTTATGGAACAGCTGGAGACAAAACTGTTGGCACAGCTGGGCTTTGCCGATCCCTATACACCTTTGGAGGAGGCAGGGTGACCCCCCGCCCCCCCACTTACCGATTAACTGAAATTGATTAGCAAGAGACGAGAGATACCCGGAGCATGGCCACTTCCATGACCACAGACGAGCCCCCAAGTAGTCACTCTTCAAGTAAACCCCGATCGAGTGAAAAAAACTGGCTGGAAAAGCTGTTCAGCGCGTTTTCCGCTGAACCAAAATCCCGCGATGAGCTGCTGGATATCATTAAAGACGCGGCTGACAACCAACTGGTAGACGCTGAGGCACTGTCCATCATCGAAGGTGCCCTGGATGTTTCCAGCCAGCAAGTACGGGAGATAATGATCCCCCGCTCGCAAATGGTAGTAGTGGGCCTGGAAGACAAACCCGAAGTATTCCTGCCCAAAATTATCGAATCAGGCCACTCCCGTTTTCCAGTTGTCGGTGAGAGCATCGACGATATCCGTGGAATCCTCCTGGCCAAAGACCTGCTCCCCCTACTCCTCAAGGGTGTCGGCGAATTCCAGCTCGAAGATATTATTCGCCCGGCCAATATCATTCCCGAGAGCAAACGCCTGAATATCCTCCTGCGGGAATTTCGTGAGAACCGCTACCACATGGCAGTGGTTATCGATGAATATGGCGGTGTCTCAGGCGTAGTCACGATTGAAGATATTCTCGAGGAGATTGTCGGTGAGATCGAAGACGAAACCGACGAGGAGGAAGAGGATAGCTTTATCCGCCGGGTTGGAGACAATGACTACATCGTCAAAGCGCTCACTCCGATCGAAGAATTCAATGCATTTTTTGAGTGTGAATTCAGCGATGAAGAATTTGACACTGTTGGTGGTCTAATCATGCAGTCTTTCGGCCATCTGCCCGGTCGAGATGAGGTAACCCGCCTGGGTGACTTTATGTTCCGTGTCCTCTACGCGGATAGCCGGCAGATCCACTTATTGCGCGTGTCTCATATGCACAAGCCGCCGGAAGAGGATTAACCAGAAGCCCCTCACTGAATCTCGTGCAAGGAGCTGATCATCAACAGCGCCCTACACGAGATTTCAGCTGTAAGGGCAGGAAATATCGGATGCACGGCCGCAGTGGTCGGTCATCAATTAAGCGAGTCTATGCGAAGATTACTTTTTCCCCTTGTCAGTGCTGGTGCTGGCGGGCTGATGACACTTTCTCTCGCCCCGTTCAATTACTGGGCCTGCGGTCTGTTGTCCCTTGCCCTGCTCGCCTGGCTATACCTGATGGCCTCCGGAGGAAAAACCCTGCGCGGGCGCACTACCCTGTGGCTGGCGTTTTGTTATGGTCTGGGCCTGTTTACCTCTGGCGGTTCCTGGGTATACATCTCGATCACAAACTTTGGCAATTCATCGGTTCCTCTCGGGCTCGCACTCACCGGCAGTTTTGTCGCCCTGATGGCGATATTGCTGGCCGCCCCCTTTTATTTCCTCGGCCGTTTCACCGATAACAAATTCAGCTTTGCCCTGGCCTTTGCCGCACTCTGGTTTATCAGTGAATGGTTCCGCAGCTGGATATTCACCGGCTTCCCCTGGCTCTTCTCCGGCTATGCACACCTGGAGACCTGGCTGTCGGGCTGGGCTCCAATAGTGAGTGTTTACGGTATCGGTTTGTTGCTAGCCTTTAGCGCAGCGGTACTCGCCCTCGCTGCCAGCGGTCGCCTGACACCACTTAAACAGCGCAGCCATATCGCTCTACTCAGTGTGGCCCTGTTCCCCTGGCCCATCGGCGCCGCCCTCGCCAATGTGGAGTGGACTCACGCCGAGGGTAAAATTATTACAGTGGGACTGGTACAGGCGAATATTCCACAGGAAAAAAAATGGCTACCGGAATTTCGCGGCGAAACTATCAGCCGATACCAGGATGGCACCCGCGCCCTGAGTGACAAGGATGTAGACGTGATCATCTGGCCGGAAGCAGCACTGCCGATGCTCTACGGCCAGGCTCCCAACCTGATGCGGGCACTGCAGCGCAATGCGGAAAAAACCGGGGTCGACCTGATCAGTGGAATTCTCTACGACATCCGTGATCCCAATGGGGGCAGCGGTGTTGTGCACAATTCGGCCGCGGTATATGGCCGAAGCCCCAGCGTTTACCACAAGCGCCATCTGGTGCCCTTCGGCGAGTATGTTCCCCTGGAGGATTTCATTCGCGGTACCATCGAATTTTTTAATTTACCAACTTCCTTTATCCGCTCCGGGCCCGAAGAGCAGCGCCCGTTAAACGCGGCAGGGGCCAGCTGGGCGCCGCTGATCTGTTACGAGATCGTCTACCCGCGCCTGGTTTCCAACAGCGCGCTCTCAGCTCAGGTGCTTCTCACAATCAGCAACGATGCCTGGTTTGGGGAATCCATAGGGCCACTGCAGCATATGCAGATGGCACAGATGCGCGCCCTGGAAACCGGCCGCTACCTCGTGCGAGGAACAAATACCGGGGTAACCGCGATCGTCGATCCGCGCGGACGTATCCTCAAGCAACTCCCGCAATTCGAGCAGGCCAATATGACTGGCGACATTCGTGCAATGCGAGGCTCGACCCCATTTATGCTGGCCGGTATCTCCATCGTATTTGCCCTGGCTCTGCCGATGCTGGCCCTGGCAGCTATTCTGCGTCGTAAAAGGGCCGACAAGACCGGCAACCCAGCCACTGGCGAAGTCACAACCAATAAGTAGCCCTCGCCCCTAGAATTCTTAGCCCCGGTTTAACATCGGGGCAGGAACAACTTCAGCCCGCCAGGTACAGGCCCCGATAGGGCCTGGCTGCTATGCTGCAAGCAAATTACCGGTAAATTCTTGGCAGGGATGCCCTCCTATGCATTGTTTAATCAGTGGTGGCACAGGCCTGATAGGCAGACTCTTTTGCCAGCGCTGGCTCGCCCGCGGCGACACAATCACCGTATTGAGCCGCCACCCGGACAAGGTGCGTACCCATTGCGGGGAAGCAGTCGGGGCCTGCAGTGAGCCAGAGGAGGTCAAAGAACCGGTTGATGTTGTAGTAAACCTGGCGGGAGAACCTATCTCCCGCCGCTGGACTGAGAAACGCCTAACTGAGATTCGCAGCTCCCGTCTGAATACCACAGAAAAATTGGTGCGCTGGGCCCTGGCCCAGAGGAAACGCCCGGATTACTTCCTGTCAGGATCAGCGATAGGTTACTACGGGGATCGCGGTGGCGAGCTGCTCAGGGAGGACAGCCCTCCCGGCGGCGGATTTTCCGCGCAATTATGTCGCGACTGGGAGGCAGCAACACTCCCACTACAAAGAGCCGGAATGTGTGTCGGGATCATTCGCACTGCCATAGTGCTCTCTACCCGCGGCGGTGCCCTGCCACAGATGTTACCGGCTTTCCGCCTGGGGCTTGGCGGCCCCATGGGCTCCGGAGAGCATTGGATGAGCTGGATTCACGAAGAGGATGAGGTGGGGCTGATACTGCATGCCATCGACAAGCGCCTCTGTACCACATTCAATGCCAGCGCCCCCGAGGCAGTGACCAATAACAGTTTTTCCCGGCTTTTGGCCAAACAATTGCATCGGCCATCTTTTATGCGCTCGCCAGCTTGGCTGCTAAAAATTCTTTTTGGGGACATGGCGGAGGAGTTGCTGCTGTCCAGCGAGCGGGTTGAGCCCCGCACCGCCCTCGACAGCGGCTACAGTTTCCAGTTTCCCACCCTGGAGCAGGCACTTGCCGACCTGATAAATGGCGGCAGCGCCGCCAGCAACGCACAGGCTTAGGCTCGATTCCAGATTGTGTCAGGCAACCAAAATTAAAGACGCCACTCAAGCGGCGGCCATACTACTCTCCAGTGCTTCGGAAAGGTAGCGTCGACTGGACTCACTGGTTACCAAATCTCCGTGGCATTCCATTGGCGCAGAGCCCACCCACTGAGCATGCCAGCGGTACCAGTGGTGTTCCTCAGCTCTTTCGCGCAGTTCAATAAATTCCACTTCTGATGGATCAAAACGATACTCGCGTACAATTTGTCCCGCAAAGGTTTCAAAATTTTTGCGTAGTTGAGCGCCACTCTCCGAGCCAGCACATAGAAATAATAGAGTTCGCCCATCCTGCTCCACGCGCTTGAAGCCAATCCAAACCGCCCGGTTCAAGCGATTGTGCAGTTGGATGGGAGTAAAAGAAACCGGGATGCCCTTCATCTTAAGGTTATCTCGTTTATTGTTATGTTTGTAATCCACAGTCGCTACTCCATGTTAAAAGATAATCAGCGGGTTAGTCCTGTGGCGCCAGTCATCCTAATTCCGGTGCAACTAGCATTCAAGAGTACTTTTTATCCGGCTCGACGCCTGTTCCCTCATTTCCTGTAGGCCTCAGAAATTCCGTTACCCTAAAAGTTCCTCAACATTTCCTGATTGGCGGCAGGGGCCTAAAACGATACCATGCTTGCCCCAGCAGCTCTCGCCAGTATGTCTGCGTACGCAGCAGGGCCGCAGCACTGGGCACCCGGCGCAACACTCCCCCCTGGGCCCTGGGCAGCAATTCCGCTGCACTGCCTACCGACAGCGGCTGCACCTGCAATCCAGCATCATTAAATACTGCGGCTGCCCGAGGCATGTGCCACCAATGGGTGACCAGGACAATACTTTTCACATCAGCACCACGCAATATCCCAGCGCTGTTTACCGCATTCTCTGCGGTAGTACGACTGCAATCATCGCGCCAACTTACCGTACGCGACAGTTTGTCTTCCAGCAGGGCCTCCATCAATTGCGACTCAGCTGCGCGCTCATCCCGGTAAACACGCCCACCGGAAACCAGTATCGGAAGCTTCTTTGGTGCTTGCTGGGCGGCCCACAATACTCGCTCCAAGCTTGTAGCAGACAGACGCTCACTGCCTGTTTCTCCATCCCTGTAGCGTCCTCCGCCGAGGATTACTACCGCCTCCGGAGATACGCCAGCGAGGTCCGGTGCGTCACCCAGGCGCTTTCCCAGCCAGCTGGAAAATGCCGGGGTGGCACTGATCCAGAGCACGGCAAAGGAAATGACCGCCAGCGGCAGGGCAAATCTGCCCAGCAGAGAGCCCTCAGGGGAAAAGCGCAGGAAAAATGCCAGCAACAATCCCAGCAATGGTGCCAGTGGCGGCATTAGTAGGTTGGTCATTACCGTGTGAAATTCGATCAATACTCGAGACCGCCCTCAATTTGGCGGAAACACCCGTACCCACAACGATGACAGGGGGTAATCTGGGTGTTCTCCGGTGGAAGAGCCCGATAGCCACACCCAAGGCATTGTAATTCCTCGTCCGCCCCCACGTATTCGCCAGCCAGTGCCCAGGGCTTACCCTCACGGATACAGCGCATCAGGTTGGGCCACGCTGTTTCTGTTGGATCTGCTGCATTCAACAGCCAGTCGCCACCGCGCTCCTCCAGGGTTCGTAACTCTCCCCCAAGACCTTGCAGGTAATCCGATGCACGGTGCAGGTCATCTTTTAACCAAGCGCGAAGAAAAGCAACTTTGTTGGCAGTAAGGTCCTCCACCGCCAGTTCTCCTTCAACCAGATTTTCAAGATCCTCGCGAAACTCATCGGCCAGATCATCCTTCGGTGGTAACTTTGGTTCCTTCGTCACGGTATCCCTCCTATAATCTCGCGTTTGTGCATCCTATAGGATGCCCTGGGGACGGCAATTGATCACGATCAATCCCATAGATTACAGATCACAGGCAGTCCCACCCAATATTTGGAACGGTTCCCCGCAAATTTTTGATCACAGAGTATAGGTCCCCAATCGATGGAAGAGCAGTACAACCCCTCCGCAGTCGAAGCTTCCGCCCAGGAATTCTGGGAGGCACAGAAGAGCTTTGAGGTTAAGGAAGACACCGGCAGGGAAAAGTTCTACTGCCTATCCATGTTCCCCTACCCCAGCGGCAAACTGCACATGGGCCATGTGCGCAATTACACCATCACCGACGTAATCACCCGCTACCAGCGTATGCAGGGTAAAAACGTGCTGCACCCGATGGGCTGGGATGCCTTTGGACTGCCAGCTGAGAACGCTGCAATCCAGAACAAAACCGCCCCGGCCAAATGGACCTATGCCAATATCGATTACATGAAGGGCCAGTTAAAAGCCCTTGGTTTTGGCTTCGACTGGTCACGGGAACTGGCCACTTGCCAGCCCTCTTACTACCGCTGGGAGCAGTGGTTCTTTACCCGCCTGTACGAGAAGGGCCTGGTTTACAAGAAGAACTCTGCCGTGAACTGGTGTCCCCACGACCAGACTGTGCTTGCCAATGAACAGGTAGAGGACGGGGCCTGCTGGCGCTGCGGCACTACAGTGGAGCGCCGCGAGCTGGCCCAGTGGTTTATCAAGATCACAGATTACGCAGAAGAACTGCTCGATGACCTCGACAAGCTGCCCGACTGGCCCGAACAGGTGCGCACCATGCAGCGCAACTGGATAGGCAAAAGCCGCGGTGTGGAACTGAGCTTCGCCCTGCCCAAGACAGTGGCTGGTATGGACCACTTCGATGTCTACACCACCCGCCCGGATACCCTGATGGGCGTGACCTATGTTTCCCTGGCCGCCGAACATCCTATCGCCCTGGAGCTGGCAGAGAGCAACCCGGAGCTGAAAGCCTTTATTACCGAGTGTAAAAAACAGTCTCTGTCCGAAGCCGATATGGCCACTATGGACAAGAAAGGCATGGATACGGGACTGAAAGCTGTTCACCCCATTTCAGGTGAGGAAGTCTCTGTTTGGGTAGCCAACTATGTACTGATGGATTACGGTTCCGGCGCCGTCATGGCAGTTCCGGCACACGACCAACGCGACTGGGAATTTGCCCAGAAGTATCAACTGCCCGTAGTACAGGTTATTGAAGCCGCCGATGGCCAAACCGTTGACCTGGAAAAGGAAGCCTTCACAGAAAAGGGCAGACTGGTAAATTCAGGCAGCTTTGATGGTCTGGATTTCGATAGTGCCTTTACCGCAATCTCCGCAGCACTGGTGGCTGCCGATAAGGGACGGGTGACCACCAATTACCGCCTGCGTGATTGGGGTGTTTCCCGTCAGCGTTATTGGGGTGCCCCCATCCCGATGTTCAACCTCGCCGATGGCGGAGAAATTCCGGTACCAGCTGAGAAACTCCCCATCCTGTTACCAGAAAATGTGGAGCTTGACGGTGTCCAGTCCCCGATCAAGGCCGATCCTGAGTGGCGCAAGGATGAACTCAACGGCACTCCTGTTGAACGTGAGACCGACACCTTCGACACCTTTATGGAATCCAGTTGGTACTATGCCCGCTACACCTGCCCGGATTTTGAGGAAGGTATGCTCGACCCGGATCGCGCCAACTACTGGCTGCCTGTAGACCAGTATGTGGGGGGTATTGAGCATGCAATTTTGCACCTGTTGTACGCACGCTTTTTCCACAAACTGATGCGTGATGAAGGTCTGGTAAACAGTGACGAGCCTTTCAAGCAGTTACTGTGCCAGGGCATGGTGCTAGCCGAATCTTTCTATAAAGAAGAACACGGCCATAAAACCTGGATCAACCCAGCCGACGTGGATGTCGAGCGCGATGAAAAGGGTAAGCCCACCAAGGCTATCGAACGTGCAACCGGTGAAGAGATTATTGCCGGTGGCGTGGTGAAAATGTCCAAATCCAAGAACAATGGCATAGACCCGCATGCGGCGGTTGAGCAGTATGGTGCCGATACGGTACGCCTGTTCACCATGTTCGCAGCCCCCCCGAACAAACCTTGGAATGGCACGACGCCGGTGTGGAAGGCGCCAGCCGCTTCCTGCGCAAACTCTGGAAAACCGTTCACAACCATGTTGCTGCCGGCTCCAGCGAAGCTGAGATTGATCAGCAGTCACTGAGCGACAAGCAGCAGCAATTGCGCCGCAAAGCCCACGAAACCATCCAGAAAGTGGGTGACGATTACAGCCGTCGCCAGACTTTCAATACCGCCGTTGCCGCAGTTATGGAGCTGCTCAATGAAGTGAATAAACTGGCAGAGCGCGATAGCGAACAGGGTCTTGCCGTTGAGCGGGAAGCTCTGCAGGCCGCGGTACTATTACTTGCACCTATCGCGCCGCATATCTGCCACCAACTGTGGCAGGTACTGGGCAACTCCAGTGCCCTGATTAATACGCCCTGGCCTCAAGTGGATGAAAAAGCACTTGTGCGCTCAACCATCACACTGGTGGTTCAAGTCAATGGTAAGGTCCGCGCCAAGCTGGAAGCTGCGGCCGATGCTGATAAAGAGAGCCTGGAAAAAATGGCCCTGGAAGATGAAAACGTGCAGAAATTTATTGGCGATGCCACAGTACGCAAAGTTATTGTCGTACCGGGTAAGCTGGTGAATATTGTTGCGAAATAGGTCGGTAACACAATGGCCGGGAGCACACTACTCCCGGCCCACTTTGGCCGTAGTTTACGATTAAGCCAGGTAGTTTATGAAGAAAATCGCAAGCCGGGTTATTGCCCTACTCGCCCTCATCACCATCGCCAGCTGTGGCTGGCACTTGCGCGGTGCACCAAAAAATTTCCCACCGGGCAGCACTATTTACATTTCCAGCGAGAATCCTCGCAGCGATATTGCTGATGAACTCAGCCGCCTGCTACACAATGGCGGAGTCCCTGTAGCTGCATCACCGATAGAAGCAGATTACGTAATGGTTATTAATAGGGAAATCGAACGCAAGCTGACCGTTGCCGTGGATTCGGAAGGCCGCGCGTCGGAATATGAGCTGATTACCAGTGCCATTTACAGCGTTCGCACCGGAAGCGGCGAAATCTTGTTAAACAAAGCCCAGGCTGATGTTTATCGTTCTCTTGAATGGGATGTTTCCGAAATCGTCAGTAAAGGCGAAGAGGAACGGTTGCTCCGCGATGAGATGCGCCGCGAACTTATCAGCCGAATGATTGACCGCCTGCGCCGTATTGATGTAGACGCTCCCCTGGAAGATAAAAGCTACTAGGTATTTATACGGCAATGCGCATTAACCCCCAGCAGCTACAACAGAACCTTAATAAAGGACTGGCACCGGTTTATATTATTTCGGGAGATGAGCCCCTGCTGGTCCAGGAGTGTTGCGACCAGATTCGCGTGGCGGCAAGAAAGTCCGGTTTTGAAGAGCGTGAACTTTTACATGCCGAGCACAATTTTGATTGGGGGCTGCTCCTTGCCTCTGCAGGCAATATGTCCCTATTTGCCCAGAAAAAGCTGATTGAAGTGCGCGCACCTGGAGGCAAACCAGGAGACAAAGGCAGTAAGGCACTACAGGAATTTACTGCTCTGTCCAGCCAGGATCTAGTCCTGCTGCTGATTCTTCCCAAACTGGACAGGTCCCAACTCAATAGTAAATGGGTGAAGACCCTGGAAAAAGAGGGGGTGCTAATTCAGGTCTGGCCGGTAACTGCACAGGAAATGCCGCGCTGGATCAACCAGCGACTCAGTGCTTCCGGCCTTACAGCTGAACCCGAGGCAATACAAATCCTGGCAGAGCGAGTGGAGGGTAATCTGCTTGCCGCGAGTCAGGAAATAGAAAAACTTAAGCTGCTAAACAACAATAAACCCATTACTGTCGACGTACTGGAGAATAGCGTTACCAGCTCCGCCCGCTACAGTGTTTTTGATCTTATAGATCGGGCCTTGGCTGGAGAAGCCAACAAAGCGGTAAGAACTTTACAGGGATTGCGTACCGAGGGCATTGAACCGCCAGTAGTACTTTGGGCCCTGGCTCGGGAAATCCGCTCATTATTGGAAATTGGGGAAAAACTCAATCAGGGCCAACCCCTGGCTCGCTTGGTGCGTATCCAAAAACGTCAACCACTGATTCAATCAGCCCTTTCCAGATTACCAACCCGCCAGCTTGAAACACTGCTTTTGAGGGCTCGCACTATCGACACAGCGATTAAAGGCGGAGCCGGGCAGCAATCACCCTGGACCGGGCTACTGGAACTTACCTTGAATTTAAGTGGTCAACGTAGTGTTTAGAACGGAAAACACTGCACACAAAAATATCCAACCATTACACCACGCGCTTATTCAGAAAGTACTTAACACATTAGAAACCTCCCCCAGCTAAAAGGGGAGGCCTATTAACTTCATGGCTCTGCTTCAGTAAATTAATTCTGGGAAATTGTAGCAACGTTGCTATCGCCTGTTTGAAAAACACTAACCATATTGTCAGCACTAGTTTGAGTAACCAAGGTCGTATTGCCATTACCAATCTGCCCAAGGTATGCACTGTGCCCAATACCATTCTGAGACAGAACGATTACGTTATCATTGCTGCTCGATTCGAGCTGGCCAACCTCGACGAGGTTCAACTCACCAACCTGATCGATATCTATACTATTGGCAACACCTTCACTGCCACCGAAGACTGAATTGCCACTACCCGTTTGATCGATAGTTGCCAAGTTTCTCTCCCCCCACTGATAGAAGTCAGCCATATTGACATCCCCTGTTTGAACCAAAGTGCTTGTATTACTGTCACCAAATGTCTGAATGAAACTAAAGTTATCAGCGCCGTTTTGAGCAGCCATCACTACATTATTATGGCCGCCCTGCCAAATCCTGCTAAAGTGCCCTGTGCCCTCCTGATTAAGAGTGACCGTGCTGTTATGGCTAGCTCTCTGTATGACATCGAACGAGTTGAAATCACCAGTCTGTAAAACGTTTGCAGTATTCTCAGTACCAAACTGCTCCAAAAAGCCAGTATTTTCATTACCTACCTGATTTACATGTAGAGTATTTGAATCAAATACCTGCCAACTCCAGAAGTAATTATTATCCCCATCCTGCACAAGAGAGGCAAAATTGTCATTACTAGCTACCTGCCACATTTCAGCGTGGTTATCATTTGCACCAGCGTATTGATCGAGGTATATGGTATTTCCATTTTCTTCCTGATGGGCATAGGCGAAATTTCCAGAACCACCCAGCTGCTGTACAGCCGCTATATTCCCCTCCCCTAACTGGTAAGTGATTGCATCAGAGCCTTGTTGATTCATTTGGCTGGTTTCAGCCCAGTTACCGTTACCAGCCTGGGTCTGCTCAATATAACTATCTTCCGAAAAGGATTGATCTGCATATGCACTGTTATTATCGCCTACCTGTTCCTGGTAAGCCCGATTATCAACTGATGAACTGACCTGACTGATATATAACTCATTGTCATTACCGGACTGTAACTGCTCTCCTAAATTGTTATCAGCAACAGCCTGTTGAGCACCAAAAATTACTGCAAAAACAACAAATATATTTATTCTCATTTAAGATTTACCTTCAGATTAATTAGAAAACAAAAAATGTAACATAAATCCACCGTGCTGAATGCACGGCACATACGTCATAGACTTTCAAAAAACAATCAAGATCATCCACGACCACATCAATAAATAATATATATAGGCCACATCAAAATCAGGCCAACATCAAATACCCCACCCAGAATCGCACTAATGGAAAAGGGCTAAAGACATGAAAATATAGCAACTCTGATTAACTCTCTTAGGGGCAATGAATGGCCACAAAAGAATTTAGAAATTACGCATATCCCCGCCGTCAAAAAAAATATAAACATAACAAGAATGGCAATCAATCAGAAAAAAGTTGTATTCCACTATCTAGCTGGTTGCATTGATATTGACGAACAACGAACAACTGTGGAAAAAACACCGAGAATGGACACCGGCAAGGTAATACAGATCATAGACAAGGCAGCTATCTAGTAGGCTTGCCGATCTCCCTCCAAGCAGCTGCTCTCTTATAGAGTACCCAACAAGACTAAAAGGCCAATAAGTGAATAATCAGACAAATGAAAAAGCCATTTAGAACAATACATTAAACCATATCATCCAATAAACGATGGGACTTTAGGGGCGCCAGTCGATTACGCAGAAACGAAGATACAAAATAAACTTTTAAAGCTCCATCTCTCTTGGGAGCGTAGGTTGAATGAGTTTATCAGTCAATGGATTAATTCAAGCCAAGCTTGACGCATCCTCTTAAATAAGAGGTATTTATCTTTATTGTCATACTTCACCTCGATAAGTAGATTTACCCTCTCAGCAAAGTATCTGGATGCTCATACAGAGGTGAACCAATACAAAGAAAATCATCAAAAAAACGAATGATAAAACTTCAAGGCAAAAAAAGCTGAACGCAAAATCTCGCAAACTGAGTTTTGCAGAGCAACCACTAAAAAGGGATAACTACCAAATCAAGCCTGAACTACTAGATCAGATGCCAAAGAAAATTCCTCACTTAAAAAATTTTACAACCACAATTTAAATAACTACCAAATAGAGGAGCTTGTTTATTCAGGATTCTCTGGGTATGAAAGATATCTCCTCGAACCCCAAAAGGCATAACCAAATAAAAGTCAATAATACTGGATCAGCAATGTGACCTGCAGCACATTTTTTCACAAAACTGTGTCTTAAATGTATTTTGTGATCCATCTCAAGGAATCCTAACTGAAATTTTTATTTAAATGTATATAGTACATTTGTATTATATTATGACTTTATGGCATTTTACTTAAATACTAAAGATTGAATTTTTACTCTCTTTATTACCCCCCATTGCGGGAAAACAATTAATCGAATAAATTTATTCCGCAGCTAAAAATAAAAATATTTTCTTATAAATGCCGCGTACTGGAGGAACCTAGATGAACTTGCGTAAGGAATATGGACACCTTAAAGTTTCTGCTTCAAGAGATAAATCCAGAGGCCCCATCGTTGCCCTCCTGACATCGACTATAAGTATTCAGACTTATATTTTTGCCGGAAGAATTGAGGAACAATTTGAAGCTAAGTGCTTAACATTTGAAAGCTCCTCACTTCCACCTTTTGAAAAATTAAAAATTGAATATCTCATTCTTGATTGCGTGGATCTCGCTATTGAAAATCTGGATCAGATACTGCGAAATATTCATTTAGCACCCTCTCCCCCCAATATAATTTTGCTAAACATTGTGGAAACTGAAGGATTGGACACCATTCTTCATTGGAAGAAGGTTCTAGGGCTGATGCCAGTTGAAAGCGATCCAAGTAAAATCATGGAGAGATTGAATCAAATATTTTCCGGAAAATCCTGGCTTTCCCGCTCAGTATTGAATAACCTTCAAAGAAATCACCGAAAGCCAAAATATAAACCTGATAAATCCTCCAATTTGACGCAAAGAGAGCGGCAAATATTACTATTAATTTGTGACTGCAATACAAATGCAAATATTGCAGAGACACTTTTTGTCAGTGAACATACAGTTAAAAGTCACCTCTATAAGATTTACCGAAAAATTGGCTGTAAAAATCGACTGGAGGCCAGCGGTTGGGCCAATCGCAACTTACAGATGAAATAAAAAAAAGATACTGCAAGCTTACCTTTACAATAATTTCCTGCCTAGGATCTCTATCTGCTCCATCTCAGGAAGAAGTGGGAAGTGAGGAAAGCCCCTCCTAACCGGACAGACATTGACAACACATATAGTGTTATTGGGCATGAATTCACTCGCTGAATATCTGGACATCTCATCTCAAATTTAACTGCATTTAATTACAATCTCACGATTGATGAGGTGCTTTCAACAAGGTGGGCAGTGTAGTTTGGCTGACATATGAGAAAAAAATATTTCGAGCGATGATTTACCCAAGGAACAGAAAACTGTGAAGGTGTCAGATCACGTAGCATCACAAATTAAAAGCAATATTAACCAGAAAAAATTACAGACATCACGGGTTCATTTAAGTTTAGCAAAGGATGAAGTTTGATGAAAAATTCCATAGTGATAGCTGCCTTTTTACTTTCTCTTATATCTTGGCGAGGAGCCTCATCTACAGAATTGATTTATACACCGGTCAATCCATCATTTGGTGGGAATCCACTAAATGGCAATTATCTTTTAAATAATGCAAGCGCGCAGAACAGCAAAAAGGACCCCGATTCTGGGGAATCTCCATATTCAACATCATCCGCACTGGATAGATTCACTGACACACTGGAATCCAGGCTCTTGTCACAACTTTTGACTGATGTAGGTGACGGGAATAATGGAACCCTAGTGACAGACGATTTTATTGTCAATATCTTGGATGTGGATGGAACATTAACGATAACTATCACAGATGCTGTCACTGGTGAAATTTCTGAAATTATCGTAGCTGGATTAAACCCGGGAAACTGATAACCATATGGTTATTAGATAAAATTTTTTGAGCTTCAGAGGTAGCTGGGATGTTGTCGAGAATACTGCTTGTAGTATTTATTTCCTTCTTGTGTGTTTGTAGTTTTTTACAGAAAACTGGAGAGGCTTTATTTGGTCCTAGTTACGAGAAGGCGACTTTGACTGATAGAATGAGTACTTATGCAGATCTATTGAATTTACCAGACCCCAGAGGAAAAATCGTTATAGCCGTTTATGGTTTTAGTGATCAAACGGGGCAATACCGGCCGGCTCCTTCGAGTTCATTCTCTACAGCTGTTACCCAGGGTGCGGCTTCCATGTTGGTTCGGGTTCTTAACGAGTCAGGGTGGTTTGTCACTCTGGAAAGAGAAGGACTGCAAAACCTACTTACTGAAAGAAAAGTAATTTGAGCCGCACTGAACGAGGAGGAAACACCACCGCCTTTTGAGTTGCCGTCCTTAATGTCCGCAAATATGATGCTTGAAGGTGGTATTGTCGCCTACGAAACCAATATAAAGACCGGGGGTACTGGAGCGCGGTATTTCGGCATTGGCCTTTCTTCACAATATCGTGTTGATGAAGTAACCGTAAACTTACGTGCAGTGGATGTTCGAACTGGTCGAGTGCTCAGTAGCGTTCTGACCAGTAAGAAAATATTTTCTAGGCAGTTACAGGGTGATGTTTATACCTTTATGGAGTATAAACGTTTGTTGGAGATTGAGGCTGGCACTACGACAAATGGTCCAGCTCAACTTTGTGTGCTTTCAGCCATTGAATCAGCAGTAATCCACCTAATTGCCAATGGTGTAAATGGAAAATTATGGGCTTTACAGGATAATAGTGAGTACCCCTTTTCTGTTTTGGATGAGTATTCTGAGAGTTCAGTAAAAATTCTCTAGCAGAGATAAATCACTGAATGTTGGCAAGGCATAATAAATGCCGTATTAATTTTGCTATATTTTTAATCAACATCCTATCAAGAGAAGTGTTAAACATTTAAGTTCAATAGATTTTAATAGAGAAACGGGTATTAATTATGATGGCAACCTTAAAGATGTGCCATAAAGTTGGAAGGTATAGGTAAGATATAAACAACTGAAGAAAGAAGCCTCCACTTCTGAGGAGGCCCCTTACTTACTATATCTAGTATAAGTTAATCAACATTAATTTTGAGTAATAGTAGCCATATTGTTTTCACCAAACTGATGAACGCTAGCCATATTGAAATCGCTGGTCTGGGTAACTAAAGTAGTATTGTTATTGCCGGACTGTCCTAAGTGGGCGCCATGCTCAAAGCCAGTTTGAGACAGAGTAATCATATTATCCCCACCCAGGTCCTGATGAACTTCTGCCAGGTTGAGTTCGCCAACTTGGTCGATATCCACCATATTAGCTACGCCTTCGCTGTAGCCAGAAGCTGAGTTGGCACTGCCAGACTGATCAATAGTCACCTGATTCAGATCGCCAGACTGCGAGAATTCGGTCCAGTTCATATCACCATTTTGAACCAGGGCAGCCGCATTGCTGTTGCCATACTGGTACATATCACCAATGTTGTTGGTGTCATTTTGGGTAATAGTGGTTAAGTTATCGTCACCATATTGCGCTGTGACGCTGGAGTTTCCAACACCATCCTGAGCAATAGTGGTAATATTACTAACACCAAATTGTGACATATCCAAATAATTGTAATCGCCAGTTTGCACCAGATTTGCGGTGTTTTCTGCACCACTCTGATTTGCGAAGCCCACATTACCCTCACCCACCTGACCACCCAGGAAACCATCTGCTGATGGGTACCAGGTGCTGCCCCAAACGCTGTTAGCATCACCGGTCTGAGTGCTCACAAACAGGTTGCCATTACCTTCCTGCTGCAGATAGGCCGTATTATCATTACCATCCTGCAATGCATCGAGGGCATTATCATGAGAGTCAGAGTATTGGTCCAGATGCATTACATTTTCACTGCCCATTTGGGTAGCAAAGGCTGAATTTCTAGCGCCATCCCACTGGTGTATTACTCCTTGGTTACCCTCTCCCTGTTGGAATGTGTAAGCCTCGGACCCTTCTTGATTACTCTGACTGGTAGTCGCATAGTTGCGATTTCCAACCTGAGTCTGATCAATAAAGTTGCTATCGGCATATGACTGCTCGGTAGAAGCGATATTATCATTGCCTTCCTGCCACTGATAAGCGGCATTGTTTGTGGACTCGACCACCTGATAAATATCAGCAATATTGTCGTTACCAGCTTGCAGCTGATCACCGTAGTTACTGTCGGCCATTACCTGGCCGGCACCTACGAGCATTGCAATTGCGGTAGCAAGTGAAAGCTTTTTCATTTCTGCTTCTCCCTAAGACTAAATAAATAAAATGCAAATAAAAAAACAGCGAGCTAGTCATACTGAACTACCTGCACTGCATGGTTGTCACCGAACTGCGCGACAAATCCGAATAGCCCATCACCATTTTGAACGATGTTGGCAGAATTCCCGTTTCCGACTTGATTAATAAGGGCAATATTATCTATACCATTCTGAACGGCAGTGGCTTGGTTGTAGGCTCCAGATTGAGAAATAGCCGCATAGTTATAATCACCGCTCTGGTGAATTACAGCCTCATTTGAGATTCCATCCTGAAGCAAAAAAACCTGATTATACTGACCTGTCTGTACCACTTCAGCTACGTTGTAATCCCCAAGCTGGCTCACCTCAGCCAACTGTCCATTAATGGAATCATCTCGCTGAAGAAGTAAGTCGAGAGCACCCTGGCCAGATAATAATTCATCGTGACCATCCAGGTCTCCAGCCCAAGCGCCCGAAATGGGCATCAGCATAAGGATTAGATAATAAATAGCCGCCCTAATAGCAGTCACTCAGCTCCCCTCAGTCAAATTAAATAAACTTTGTAAAGTTCACCTACAGAGAGCACTATAGAGACAATAAGAAAAGGAATAAATCAGAAGAAAGGGTATTTTTACAAACTAAAAAAGCTGCAAATTTGCAACTTTCGTATGACTCAAAAAAAACAGACTTAAAAAAGAAAACCAAGCTGCAGACAGAAATCTGAAGAAAGGAAATTACATTATATTACATGAAGATTCAACCCATAAAAAAACCGGAAAAGCCAAATCGAAAACTGTAACCATATTTGTCAGCCTTAGAAGTCCCCCTTAGTTACCTGGAATCACAAAGTATAAGAAAGGCACCACAAAAAATCAGAGAATTTTCACGGGACTTTCGGAATACTCATCCAAGATCGACGCTGGAAATTCACTACCTTCCTTTAAAGCCCATAAGTTTCCAGTAACGCCATTCGCAATAAGGTGAATAACTGCAGATTCAATGGCTGAAAGCACACAGAGTTGAGCCGGATCATTAGTCGTCATACCCGCCTCAATCTCCAGTAAACGTTTATATTCCACAAAAGTGTAAACATCACCCTGAACTTGCCGGGATAAAATTTTCTTACTAGTCAGAACACTACTGAGAACACGACCTGTTCTTACATCGACAGCACGTAAATTAACTGTAACCTCATCAACACGATATTGTGAAGAAAGGCCAATACCGAAATACCTCGCTCCAGCACCCCCGGTTTTTATATTGGTATCGTAGGCGACAATACCACCTTCAAGCATTATATTTGCCGACATCAAGGACGGCAGGTCAAAAGGCGGCGGGGTTTCCTCTTCCTTCAGTGCAGCCCGAATTATTTTCCTTTCGGTAAGCAGGTTTTGCAGTCCTTCTCTTTCCAGAGTGACAAACCACCCTGACTCGTTAAGAACCTGAACCAACATGGAAGCCGCACCCTGAGTAACAGCCGTAGAGAATGAACTCGAAGGGGCAGGCCGATATTGTCCCGTTTGATCACTAAAGCCATAAACGGCTACGACGATTTTCCCCCTGGGGTCCGGTAAATTCAATAGATCTGCATAAGTACTCATCCTATCGGTCAAAGTCGCCTTCTCATAACCAGGACCAAATAGAGCCTCGCCGGTTTTCTGAAAAAAACTACAACCACTTAAGATAAAAACAAATACTACAAACAATATTCTCGACAACATCCACACCACCCCTGAAACTCACAAAAATTTCATTCCATGACCGCATGACAGTCAATTTCCCGGGTTCAATCCTACTACGACAATTTCAGAAATCTCCCCAGTGACAGCGTCTGTAATAGTTATTGTTAAGGTTCCATCCACATCCAGAATATTCACAATAAAATCATCTGTTACCAGAGTTCCATCATTTCCATCACCCACATCCGTCAAAAGCTGTGACAACAATCTGGACTCCAAGGTATCTGTAAACCTGTCCAGGGAAGAAGAATCAGAGTACGGGGATTTATCAGATTTTGGGTCCTTTTTGCTATTCTGGGCACTTGCGTTATTCAGGAGGTAGTTGCCATTTAAAGGATTTCCGCCAAATGAAGGGTTGACTGGCGTATAAATTAATTCAGTAGCAGAACTTGCAACAGGTACAATTGATACAAAAATAAAAAAAACAATTAAAAAAATTTTCATTATATTTCCTCCCCAGCCAAATCCAAATTTTGCGAGAACAACTCCTGCAATCTCTGCTGGCGAACATTATTATTTATTTGCGATGCTGCTTGCGCCACTATTTCCCCAAACCGCCTACGCCCAGGATAAACTACAGTCCGAAATACCTGTTTATTTTCATAGGTAACCCACACGACGCTACCCCATCTGGCCGATGGTCTCTCATGGACAGTAAGGTTATAATCAAATTCTGTTAAATTACTGGTAATGTAAATGGAGAGAGAGCGGGTAAACTCGTGGCCGATACCACTTACCGTATTATCGATTACCAGCCCTGTAAGAAGGGAATCCTCTCCTTCTATAGACTCCAGCTCTTGTGACTGGGCAAGGGAAAATAATGACCAAAGCAGTATTGAGAGGAAAATCCTCTTAGGGAGATAAAAGTTTATATTCATCTTATAAGTTTTGGGTTGCCCAACTACTCGCTTCCAACCGGTTTTTACAGCCAATCTTCCGATATATTTTATAAAGATGACTCTTGACAGTATGCTCACTAACACACAAAGCTTCAGCAATATTTGCGTTAGTATGGCAATCGCAGATCAACTGTAGTATCTGCCTCTCACGCTGGGTCAGGTTTGAGGTTTTTCCTCTCCATTTTTTTGGCTTTCTATGTTGCCGTAGGAAATTGTGCAGCACATCTCTTGGAAACCAATACTCTCCAGAAAAAATTCTACCCAATCTATCCATGATTACTTTAGGATCGCACTCCGTAGGCATTAAGCCCAGGACTTTCTCCCAATGAAGAACAAAGTCCATATCACCAGTGCTCCCAACATTAATGAGAATAATATTGGGAGGATTTGAAATTGCGTGAATATCACGCAACAACTGATCAAGATCAGAAACAGAAAGGTCTGCACAATCCAGGAGAAGGTATTCAGTGTCGATATCATCAAAGGATGAAATTGACAATCGCTGAAATATGGAACACTTGGTCTTAAATTCATCCTCTATTCGACCTGCAAAGATCGAGGATTGAAGATTGATTGACGCAGTTAAAAAAGCAACTGCTGGTCCTTTGGACTCCTGATTCGGAGCTACAACTTTAAGGCGTGCATAATCCTTATGCAAATTCATCTGGGTTCCCCCAACATGCGGTCCTTTTAAGATCTTATTTACTATCTGTTTTGCTCTTATTTACTTTTATTTTGTGGCCGTCTTCGCTGTGAGCTAAATCTATTCGATCAACCCCCCGCCTGCAACAAGAAGTGATCTAGATATCAAAAATTCAATCTTAAGTGTGCCAGCATCATCACAAAAAGTCACTTTTCCATACAAAGGTATTATATTTTTTGCAACAAAAAACTTTTCTAAACATCCTTTGGTGTAGATTTAGAAATATACAAAAAATCCAATGAATATCGAGAAGTTTGTACTGGTCCACAAAATTAATAGATTTAAATCGACAAATAAGTCTAAAAATTCATGCGGCAGATTGAATATATGACGTAAGTCGTAAGTGCCACGCTGAATGCGAAAATCTAATTGCTTATTCGTATTCAACAAGTATCAATTAAAATCATGGGGCAATAAGAAATAATCAATATTAGTTTGAATAAAAGTCACGAAAAATATAATTATCAAAGTATCTTCATCATATTTTTTATGTCACCCCACAATACAACTCGTACAAATAGTAAACGCTTTTTAGATGTTTTATGCTCTTTATCCACACCTATCAACCTGAGTTTTCAACTTGAGACTGGGAAGATGGTACCGGTTAGACTATGAATCACACACAATTTTGCCCACTTCACATGGACTTAGGTCATGAGTAACATTATTCAACCCTCTGCACATGCATCCACCCACTTGGTAAATAACCAAGTTCCCACTTTATCTGGGCACAATTTGTATGCGGGAGATAAGGCCCTTCAGGAGTCAGTACATATCAATGGGGGCCATTGGGCCGAAGATGACTTACAACGTTACGGCGAGGTATGTGGTCGTCCAGAAATGATTGAACGGGGTTATGCCGCCAACGAGTTTAAACCCCTATTTGAAAGCCATGATCGGGTCGGTAACCGTATAGACTTGGTTCGCTACCACCCCTCTTATCACCAGCTAATGCAACTGGCTCTCTCTGAGGGATTACACAGCACTCCCTGGACTGACCCTCGCCCAGGAGCAAATGTAGCCAGAGCGGCAAAGAACTATCTACAGTGCCAGCTGGAGGCCGGTCACGGATGCCCGGTTACCATGACTTTTGCCTCAATACCCTCAATTCAACTTAACAAAGAAGTTGCCGATCAGTGGGTCCCCAAAATATTGAGTCGAGGCTATGACGGCAGCAACCGCCCATACTTTGACAAGTCCTCGTTGACAATCGGTATGGGAATGACCGAGAAGCAAGGCGGTTCTGACGTACGTGCCAATACCACATCCGCGATTCCCGTGGGAAATGGAATCTATGAATTGTTAGGTCACAAATGGTTTATGTCCGCCCCCATGTGCGATGGCTTCCTCGTATTGGCCCAGGCACCAGGAGGCCTCTCCTGCTTCCTGATTCCTCGCTGGCGACCAGATGGAAGTAAAAACCCCCTGGAAATCCAGAGGCTAAAATTGAAGGCTGGTAATGTCTCCAATGCTTCATCAGAGATAGAAATGCGGGGTGCCATGGGTTGGCTATTGGGAGAAGAAGGACGTGGCGTAAATGCTATTATCAAGATGGTAGCCATCACTCGCTTTGATTGCATGGTTGGCTCCTCAGGGGGACAGCGCCAAGCGGTTGTACAGGCTATTTATCACGCATCTAAAAGGAAAGCCTTTGGCCAGAAACTAATTAATCAACCCCTGATGAGAAATGTATTGGCCGATCTGCATTTGGAAGTTGAGGGCTCAATCGCTCTGGCAATGCGTATGGCCAGAGCTATGGACCAAGAGGATCAGGAACACGAGCAGATGCTACTACGTCTGGGTGCTGCGGTAGGTAAGTATTGGGTTTGTAAGCGCAGCCCCCATCATGCTTATGAAGCAATGGAGTGCTTGGGGGGTAATGGAGTCATCGAGAACTTTATAACCGCCCGCCTTTATCGAGATGCCCCAATCAATGCCATTTGGGAAGGATCCGGAAACATTCAAGCCTTGGATGTACTGCGGGCAATTACAAAAACTCCTGCTGTGATCAATCATTGGATGGACGAAATGGCTATCAGCCTAGGCAAAAATAAATATTATGATAAAGCTATAGATTTACTAAAGAAGGAACTTTCGGACTTGGATCAATTTGAATATCGGGCACGTAATATTATAGATCAAATGGCGATTACGATGCAGGCTCACTTACTTCTCCAGGCGAATAATGAGGCAGTAAGCGATGCCTTTATTCAATCAAGAATGGGTGGACAGGGTACCCACAGCACAGGCACCCTACCCAAAGGTGTCGATATCGAAACACTGCTCAGGCGCGGTGATCCACTTTCGATATAAGAATAATAACCCTTCAGGTCTATAGCTTTTAGAACCCGGTAATTGCCGGGTTTTTTGATGACATAGAAGGAAACTGTCAGTTAAAAAAAGCTATAGCGAAAACCCAACTGCCCACGAACTCCATAATACTCCACTTGTTTGGGTCTATCTTCATTACCAATGTAATATGTCAGAGGTTCATTAGTAAGATTTAAAGCTTCAGCAAAGATCACGAAATTATCATTAACCGTATAATTTGCACTCATATCCAAGCTAGTATAATCCCCATAGTATTGATCTTCGCTTTTGCTACCACCATGCTCCTCAACATATTCTCCCTTATGATTTTGAGCCAGGCGAATGGAGAAAGCACCGTTATCATAGTAAACAGAGAGATTATGTAATAAATCAGCCTGACGGGAAATTGGCACTGATTCATCACGGTCAGGAATATGCATTTTTGAATCCATCAGGGTGACATTCGCTGATATCCCGAAGTTTGAAAGGAATCCAGGCAGGAAATCCAGTCGGCGCACCAGGTTAAACTCCATCCCCCTCAGCCAGGCATCATCACCATTTTCCGGACTATAAATATCGACACCTGATGCACCGTTGTATTCACCTTCCTTCACATCTGTAAAAATAGGATCGGTAATCTCCTTATAGAAAAGCCCTGCAGAAAATATTCCAGTGTTATTAAAATAGTACTCATACATCACATCCAGGTTCCAGGAGTATGTTGGATCAAGATTTGGATTACCACCAATAAACTCATTATCGTGCTCAGCGTAGTAACCTCCTGGGTTAAGGTCACCAAAATCCGGCCTGGCAAACGTTCTGGTTAGAGCAAATCTTATGGTACTATCTTCCGTAAATGCGTACTTCAGATGAGCCGATGGTAACACTGATAAGTAATCTTTATCGCCATTAAATGGCATCAGATATCCACTGCCAGACTCATCGCTAACAAATATCTGGCTATCCATACTCGTTTGCGTCTGAGTGAGTCGCAACCCCATGACCAAAGTGGCTCTATCTAAAAGTTCATAAGTACCCATACCATAAGCAGATAAATGTCTCTCAGTCAGCTCAAAATTTCGCCCAAGAGCTCCTCCATTTTCTAGCAAGGCAGACTCTTCGGGGACCAAAATAAATTTATCCCGGTTTTCGTTCCAAAAGCTCTCCAGTTGGGACATTGAAGCAACCTGAGAGAATTGAGACTGATAATTAACATCCAGTTCAGACAAAAAGTCACTTCTACCTGGCTGGTCTGATAAGGTGAAATCAGCAAGCTCCGGAGCTGGACCATAATTTTCCTCATCCCAAGCGTAAAACTCGTCGGAGAATTTTGAAACCCTTTCCTTATCCCGATATTTCACCCCAAACTTTAAGTCTAATTCACTAGAATACTCAGAAGTAAAATCGAAAGTGAAAACTATTTTATCTTTTTCATTAACATACACTTTATATAGCTCAACCCAGGATAATCTGGACTGAGCCGGGTCCATTTCAAAATCATCGGGAAGATGAGTAGTAATATTTTCTGCTGGGTCAGTGCCCCCATCGATCCGATTGTAAACCAACCCATCATCATCCAAGCCAATAAATCCTACATCCGCTTGATCGAAGCGCACCACAAAGTAAGAACTATCATCTTTATTGGGTGTATTCCCATAGCGGAATTCATTATCATAGCTGGCTAAACTCCAATTAAGCTGGTTATCATCGCCGAAAAATTGCTCTCCACCAACTTCAACACCCTGCATACGTGTTATTAAAGTATTGTGGATATGTTGAAGTTCCATTCTATTTTTATCGAACCGCAGCCTGTGCTTGTAATGTATCTCCTCATCTTCTAATGTTCCATATAAACCACGAGCAAAAATCTTACCACCTTCTTCCAATCGGTACTCAGTAGCAAGGTTTAGCCCCAGGGTATCTCTAGTTCCGGTATAGTCTCGCAGTTCCAATCGATATATCCCTTCCCCTTTACGGCGGGGCTCGTAGTTATCTGTTGCCCAATCCCTGCTCCAACCAGTTACATTGGCCAAGAATCCCCATTTGCCATCTTCACTTCTATCTCCGTATAGAAGACTCATGGATTTAATATCACCATCTGCTTTATCTGCATATCCACCAGACATGGATACATCAAAAACACGTTCCTCAGGAGCAGTACGGGTGATAAAGTTTACATTACCTCCAATGGAATCTCCTTCCTGGTCAGCAGTAATAGCCTTGGAAACTTCGATACGTTCAATTAACTCTGATGGAAAGAAATCAAATGCCGTAGCCCTGCTGGTAGTTTCTTCTTCCGCAGATGGCAGTCGGTGGCCATTAAGACTGGAGGAACTCCACTGGGATGGCAGACCACGTACAGCTACGAAACGCCCTTCTCCCTGATCGCGTTCGATAGAAATGCCTGATACTCTCTGGACAGCCTCTGCAGCATTTCGATCCGGCAGTTTACCGATTGTATCGGCCGATACCACATTGAGGATACGATTAGATTTCCGTTGAACTTCCAGGGAGCGCAACTCTGTATCAAACATTCGTCCCAACACTACTACCTCTTCTATACCGCTGTCACCCTGGTAACTTTCCTTACTACTTTCCTGTGCATAAGTGTCACTTACCTGCCCCGCCAGCAAAGCAATCGCTGTGGGCAATAATTTGATACGAATCATTATCTATCCCCTGCCTCAATAAAAATGTGATTGGCAAATTTTTATCGAAACAGATTAAATTTGCTCGACCACCACCAAAATTCTGGACTAGACCAGAACTCTAGGTTTAATTTGTTACGTTTGCATAACAGGAACATGAATATTCCCTACCCTCACTAAAGTGATTTATTTTCAGTAATTATTTCTACACATTCGAGAAGACTCCTAACTTAACAAACAAACTGTCACAAAAGCGTAACCACCAATAACTAAAATCTGGTCTAGACCAAATATCAACAACTGGCTACTATGAAAACCATCGACAAGAGGCTGGTACCCACTCCCAGAATATTTAACAGTAGTGAGTTTTTACTGCTTATCTTTACTGGATTCGCAGCCTTCTTCACTTACTTCTGTATGTATGCTTTTAGGAAGCCTTTTGTGGCGGCCTCCTACTCTGAAATTACCGGATGGGAATTTATTCTCGACTATAAGTCCGCATTAATTATTTCCCAAGTACTTGGATATGCCTTTTCAAAGGTTGTCGGGATTAAAGTTATATCAGAGTTGCACCCAGTACAGCGAGGAAAGTTACTTATACTCCTGATACTTGCCAGCCACCTAGCTCTGGTGGCATTCGCGATAGTCCCAGCTCCCTATAATGTGGCCATGCTTTTTTTTAATGGCCTACCCCTTGGGATGGTGTGGGGATTGGTATTCAGTTACCTGGAAGGTCGTCGCCTTACTGAAGTATTAGGTGCAATTTTGTGTGTTAGCTTAATCGTTTCTTCAGGGGCTGTAAAAGCCGTGGCTGCCTACTTAATGCTGGAATGGAAAATTCCAGAAACCTGGATGCCAGCAACCGTGGGAGTGCTATTTTTACCAGCCTTGTTTCTATCAATATTTGTGCTCAGCAAAACCCCCCAACCCAGCCAAGCAGATATTAGTGCGCGCAAACAACGTATACCTATGAGTGCCAAAATGCGCTGGAGATTTCTTGGTGAAACTAATTTAGGCCTACTAGCTTTAATAACAGCTTATGTATTTTTGACTGCATTCCGAGATTTCACGGATAATTTTGCTGCGGAACTTTGGCAAGCTTTGGGGCACAGTGAAGCACCACATATTTTTCTTACTAGTAGCCTTCCTGTTGCACTGGTGGTACTAGGTAGCCTGGCGCTACTTGTCTTTGTTCGTAACAACTACCGTGCATTTCAACTAAATCTTTTATTAGTAGCGGCTGGAGGAGTTACTTGTATTACAGCAACCCTTGCCTTTGAGGGTGGAGCCATATCCGGGATTACCTGGATGATCGCAATTAATATCGGGCTCTATGTCGGCTATGTTCCATTTAACTGTCTACTATTTGAGCGCCTGGTCGCCTGCACGAAAAGCCTTGGCAATGCAGGCTTTGTTATCTATCTGGCAGATAGCTCAGGCTATATCGGCAGTATTGGTGTCATGCTATACAAAACATTCGCACAACCGAATTTAAACTGGTTACAGTTTACTCAGCAATTCTGCTATGCCACTGGTTTTGCATGCATACTGCTAATGCTGTTCTCACTCTTTTTCTTTACTCGCCTGAGCCGTAATTATTATTCACGGTCGGAGCATATTACCACTGTAGCATATTAGGGTTTTAGGGAATTTATGAAATTTGATATCGCCATTGTTGGTGCCGGTGTACTTGGTAGTTTCGCTGCATACCATGCACTAAAATCCGGGAAGAAGGTTCTGTTAATTGATGCCAGCACCAAGTCTCACGGTGCAACAGTACGCAATTTCGGGCAAATAGTACCATCAGGTATGAACCTCACCTTATGGCGCAATCTGGGGCGACGTTCTCTGGAACTATATAGAGAGTTGTCATCATTAATGCCCGATGCACTTTGGCAACAAGGTTCTCTTTATGTGGCCTCCTCTGAAGAGGAAGCAGGGCTTTTAGAAGAGATGCATGAGATTAATCGTGAGACTGACTACTCTTCTAAACTTATTACTCCTACACAGTGTCGTGAGCGTGTTCCCTCACTGTCCCAAGGCTACTGTCACGGTGGCCTCCTCTACCCTCAAGAAATGAGTGCAGAAAGTGTTTTATTGATGAAATATCTCTGGGAATTACTTGATGATCAACCGAACCTCTACTTTAAAAAAGCCTCTCCGGTTACTTCGATAGAAGAATTACCGAACGGAGTTGAAGTACGCTGCTCAACAGGAAATAAATTTATGTCAAAACACACATTGATTTGTTGTGGACATAATCTAAACCAACTGTTTCCACATTTACTACAGACGAAACAAATGCAGATCAGTAAATTACAGATGTTTCGAACTCGCCCAATCGAAGGAATTAAGATTCCAGGAAATCTGCTTACTGGTTTGACTATACGTCGCTATGAAGCATTCAAAAGTTGCCCCAACTATAAGAATTTATCGGCACCCAATGTTGACCCAAATTATGAAAAATTTGGAGTTCACCTGCTGTTTCGTCAGTCTGTCGATGGCAGTATCATCATCGGTGACTCCCATGAGTACTTCGCCGCTCGAGATACAGACACTTTGAGTTATGAAATCCATCAGGAAATTAACTCACTGATGATAGACGAAGCTAATCGCATCCTCAATCTTCCCCATTTAAATATAGACAGGATCTGGAATGGTTATTACAGCCAGGAGAACAGTCGAGGCGTATTTCTTAAATCTGCAACGGAGAATATCCATTTAGCCACAGGTATTGGTGGAAAAGGCATGACAGCCGGACCCGCGTTAATGGAGCGGGTGATAAAAGGTATTTTTAATGAAATCCCTCTGGAGGAGTGCCTACTCGATGAATACTAGTGTTGTGGATAAAATATACCAGTTATTCCTGCTCTATGGGAATATAACACTCGGTGAAAGCTGTACACAGCTACAACATGCATCTCAATGCGCTACTCTGGCCGAACGTTCTGATAACACCGACGAACTGGTTACTGCTGCATTTCTTCACGATATCGGTCACCTCTATGCCATAAAGAAAAAAATACCCGGCACAAATTCCGAGGGCTACAGTGAGCATGACAAAATAGGGGCAGATTTGCTGGAAAAGTGGGGATTTCCCACCTCAGTCACACAGCCCATTGCATTACACGTTCAGGCCAAGAGATTTATTATGAGTACGGATAGTAATTACAAAGCACGACTATCCGCTGCCAGCCGAAAAACTCTTACAAAACAAGGTGAAGCAATGAGTGACCAGGAGCAGATTAGATTTTTACAAAGCCCCTTCGCCAGAGACGCTTTGCTCTTGCGGGAGTGGGATGATGCGGGAAAAGTATCAGGAATAGATGAAGCCCCCTTATCTCACTGGCTAGCGATATGTGCAAAGGTCATCAATCAATAAGTATCCATTCAACTCCCACAAACACCAACTAAAGGAGATAAACCATGGAATCCCCACAACTTAAAGCTGTTATCCTAGACTGGGCTGGAACACTGGTAGATTTTGGCTCCCGCGCTCCCTTACAAGCATTTATGCAAATATTTTCTACTGCGGGGGTTACCGTCAGTGAGGAGCAAACCCGCATTCCAATGGGCACCGAGAAGAAACAACATATTCGGCAGATGTTACAACAGGAGTCCATTCAAACTGCCTGGCAAGAGGAGTATGGACGTCCTTCTCGGGAGTCCGATATCGAGGATCTGTATCGCCAGTTGGCCCCAATACAGATTCAGGAAATCGATAAGCACAGCCAAATAGTACCCGGGGCTGACAAACTATTTGCTCGTTTACGTGAGCGTAATCTACGTATTGGCAGTACCACCGGCTACAGCCGAATGATGATTGAGGGAATGCTGGCAAGTGCTCAACAACAAGGTCTAAAACCCGATTGTGTTGTTACTGCAGATGAAGCTATAGGCGCGAGACCAGGCCCCGCCGCCGCATTGAAGAACGTTATTGCAATGGAAATTCCCTCTGTCACTCAATGTGTCAAAGTAGATGATACCGCCGCAGGCATTCATGAAGGTCGAAATGCAGGCATGTGGACAGTTGCTGTGGTACTTTCTGGTAATGCTTCGGGATTATCTCTCGATAGCTGGGAAGCACTTACAGAAGAAGAAAAAAGAAACCACAGTAGTAGTGCCTATCAAAAATTGGAGAGTTGTGGCGCCCACTATTTAGTAGACGATATCAACAAGCTCGAACCTGTGTTGGTCGATATCCATCGTCGACTGGCTCTTGGACAACGTCCCTGATAGGCTATAAATCTACAAGGTTGTCCCTCAGTAACCCGGTCTAAGAGCAAGCTACGACCAAATCCAAGAGAAGTGCTGTGTCCTCCAGTTACGATGACATCAAGGCCCATGTTCAGTTGTTGATCGCTAATGGTCGCCTCGCTGCCAACCACAAGCTGCCCGCCGAGCGTGAACTGGCGGAGCAGCTACAGGTCACCCGTATTACCTTGCGCGATGGGTTAAATCGCCTTGAGGGGGAAGGACTGGTCTATCGGCAGAATCGACGCGGCTGGTTTGTCGCTCCAAGTCGCTTCGTAATGAATCCAGCCAAAAAAATCAACTTTAATTTGATGGCTCGGCGGCAGGGGTTCAAACCGACAACCAGAGTGCTTGGATTTCGTAAAATGACCGCGCGCCGTCATATTTATACAGCCTTTTCCTCAAATAAAAGCACTAAATATTTTGAGGTTCGAAGAGCACGTTACCTGGATCAGCGAGCGGTTATGGTTGAGGAAAGTTACTTACCAGCAGAGCGTTTTTACGGATTAGCTGACTTCGATTTATCCGGCTCTGTTACAGAAATATTGCAAGACAGCTACGCAGTAAGTATAGCCCAAGAGCGCTGTAACATTCAGGTCGCTAATTTGGAATTTCATTGTGCGGAGCCATTGGGCATCCCCGCTGGTACTACAGGCCTAAGAGTTTTAAGGCTCCGCTTTGATTCCGCTGAGCGTCTGATTGATTACAACATTGAGAACTGGCTGCCTCACGCTATAGAAATGGAAGTTGCCACCAGATAATTTTGTCCTTGCCTTGCCTAAAGAATTTTTTTGACTTTTTTCATGAAGGAGGGTTTGATAGTTGTTAGCTTTTAAGTAACAGTCTTTTCCCTGCAGTATCGCGGTAAAGATCTCTTCATTGGTATTTAACAACTATTGTTTATCCTAATCATTCTGGCCTAGACCAGAAAATAATTTATAATACAGGATATTCGATATGAAGATACTCATCTCCTTCCTGCTGTTGATCACGCTGGTTTCCAGCACCCAAGCCATTTGTGCTCAGAACAATAAGAAGGTACTTCTTATTGGCGTTGATGGTGTGCAGTACGAAAAGCTCAAAAATATAGACACCCCCAATTATGACCGATTAATTCTACACAAAGCCTATACAGGTGGCATTAAGGGCTCCCCAAGTCAACAAGACACTAAAAGTGGTCCTGGTTGGTCCTCTATTCTTACAGGAGTTTGGGTAGATAAACACAAAGTCAGCTCCAATGGTTCAGGACTGGCCAATGCAGAATTCCCAAGTTTATTCAAAAGAATTAAAGAGGCTGACAATAACCTTTGGGTGGGCAGCATATCTCATTGGAGTCCTATTAATACCAATTTTTTTACTGCCGACCTGGAGCAGGCAAACCTGGTTTTAAGTGGCCTTTCCGATGCAGAAGTCACCTCACGCGGCGTGCAGGAAATATCTTCAGGTCATGTGGATTTCCTTTTCCTGCACCTCGATGACCCCGATGGTGCCGGTCATAGCTCTTGCTTTGGAGATCGCTATAACCAAAGCATCCTTACAAGTGACTCTCAATTGGGCGCGCTGCTGGATGCCGTGGATACACGTATTGCTGCCGGGGAAGAATGGCTGGTAATGGTCACTACGGACCATGGTCGAGATACTCGTGGCTGTGGACATGGATCACAGACGACCAGTGAAAAAACCATTTTTATTGGCAGTAACCTGCCATTAAATATCGAGCATAGCGAATACGTTGAAGATATCCACAATAAAGAATTTGATGGGATTTATGGCTATGCGGCACAAACTTCGATTGCACCAACAGTGTTGCGTTTTATGGGTATTAACTTGCAAACAACTTGGAAGCTGGATGGCAATCCACTCATTGGCAGTCCAGGCACTCGTAAGGTGATGGCAGCCGATAATAGAACGATTAAATGGTATTCTGCGGTTAGCGGCCCTGTAGAGGTCCACCAAAACGATCAGCTAATTGACGTTATCGATGCTAGCTCGCAAAGCTGGACTGACTACACAGATACCCAGGGAATCCTGGATTATGTATTCGTTTATAATGACACCCCAGTAGCTATTCGCAAGTCCGCCCTGGAGGTGACCGCCGGTCTCGATTGGAGCGCTTCACGTGCTTACTACTTTCGCGGCGACAATCAATATATACGCTACAACAAAACCCTGGACAGGGCTGACAGTGGCTATCCACGTGTAACAGATAACGATACCTGGCCTGGTTTGGGAGACTATTCTGATCTGGTTAGTGCTGCATTTAAAGCCAGCGCTGAAAAAGGATATTTCTTCTTAAATGACGGGCGTTACCTACGCTATGATCTGGATGAAGATCGCGTGGACCCAGGCTACCCCAAACTGGTTGATAACAACAGCTGGCCGGGCATGGGCGACTACGCCACAAAAATTCGCGCAGCCCTTAAATGGCCCAATAGCAAAGTGTATTTCTTTCTCGATGACGGAAACTATTTGCGCTATGACTTGGACAACGATCAGCTTGATAGCGGCTATCCACAACCGGTCAATGACAGCACTTGGCCAGGACTCGGCGCCTATTCCACAGAAATTACTGCGGCTCACCAATGGAACATATTTCGTGCTTATTTCTTCCTGAAAAATCAGCGCTATATACGCTATTCCATTACATCAGACCAGGCATACAGCGGATATCCCCGAACAACCGATGATGATACTTGGCCCGGTCTGATGAATCCCTGATCTTTTACCAAGGCAGGCGACTACCATCCCAAAAAAACAGGTTGCCGCTATCAGCGGGGGCCAGTTGTTGTATTACATCTACAATACGCCCGGCACTCAGAGCCGGGCTGTACAATTTGCCCGGCGCCAGGTTGCCCTGGAAGGGTTTGGAAAGTGCCGTATCTGTGGTTCCCGGATGAATTGCCACCACACAGCTATTTTCCAGTCGGCGCCCCCATTCAATAGACAGGTTTTTTATCAGCATATTGAGCGATGCCTTGCTGATACGGTAGCTATACCAGCCCCCCAGCTCATTGTCGCCAATACTGCCCACTTTTGCAGACAGGGATACCCATAACAGCGGCTGCTTGCGCAGTAATTTCCTGTCCAATGCCTGGGCCAGGTGCATATGAGTGAGCAGGTTAGTACGCAGAGACTGTATCAGCCAATCATCTTCACACTGAGCCAGGGATTTTTCCGGTCCGTGGAACTCATCGTGTAACAGCCCACAGCAGTTAATGACCCAGTCTGGTGGAGAAGGAAATTCAGAAAGGAAGGTTTCAACGGACTTGATAGAGTGTTCGTCGGCAAGAGATACGGTTAAGTGTCGGCGTTCACCGACATGTCCCGGCACCCGATCCACGGCACCGCGGCTCAAAGTCACCAGAGTTATATCGGGATAGCGCCGAACAATTTCGGCGCCTATCGCGCGGGCCAGACCGCCCGACCCGCCAGCCAGTAATACTGTTTTTGGTTGATCAAACATACCGGCCTCCATGCCGGATAGCTCGTATAGATTTACTTTGCCTTTTTGCCGCCGGACTTTTTGCCTTTAGCTTCTACGGTGCCAGGCACTTCTTTAACCACACGCAGCATGGGCTCATCGGAACGGAAAATCAGGCCGTGAATTTCCGTCGTATTCTGCCCCTGCAGTAGCTGCTGCAGGTACTGCACAATCTGCGCGGAAATCTCCTGACCTGGCACAAGTACGGGAATACCCGGTGGGTAGGGCACAATCTCATCGGCGCTGGTGCGGCCGATCAGGTTCTGCGTCGCATCCACGCCGTTATCCATTAACGGAAGCTCTTCAGTCTCGGCAAAGTAGGCATCTGCCGGCAGGCAGGTAAAGCGGGTAAACTCCGGCAGTCGACGCGGAGTGCCAACATGAATACGCTTATGGGTATTGCCCGCCAGTTGCTTGAGCGCATGAATCAGGCGCAATAATTTGCTCTCTGTGCTACCCAGGGTCACCAGTACCGTGATGGTATTGTAGGTGGTCTTCTCCACCTGGATTCCGTACTGATCGAACAGCTTGATCTGCATCTCATTGCCCGAGTAACCACTGCGGGAGATATCGATGGTTACCTTGGTGGGGTCCAAGCCAATATTGTCACCGGCTAGGGGCTCAGCAATCAGATCGTCACGGGTCAGGGCGCGGAATACACCGGTTTCATTCACTGCGCGGCGCAGGGTTTCCACCATCTGCAGGCACTGCTTGAGACGTCCATAGCCCTCCATCGCCATTTGCTTACGTGCCACATCGAGGCTGGCGATCATGGCGTATTGCGGGCTGGTAGAGGCGTGCATATTCAGGTTTTCACGGAAGCGGAACTCGTCAAAGTCCGGGTCCTGTACATGGATCATACTGGCCTGGGAGAAAGCCGAAAGCATCTTATGGGTACTCTGGGTCACATAGTCGGCGCCGCACTCGAGTGCAGTGGGACGCAGCTCTGGGTGGAAGAAACCGTGGGCAAACCAGGCCTCATCGACCAGCACCTTAACACCACGCTCATGGGCGTAATCGATAATGGGCTTCAAATCATAGCGCAGACCATCGTAGGTGCAGGAAGTGATGACCAATAAGCGCGCATCGCTATGCTCATCCAGTGCCGCCTCGATATCGGAGCGCTTTACCGGGCCATAAATGCCAAATTCCGGGTGCAGCACCGACTTCAGGTACACCGGCTCACAGCGGTTCATCACTATCGCGTGGTGGACCGACTTGTGACAGGCCTGGTCGACGATAATCTTGCCGCCACCACCGAGGATCTGTTGAATCACTACTTTATTGGCAGTGGAAGTGCCATTGGTCAGGAAAAAAGTGTGGCGCGAACCAAACGCCTGTGCGGCGAGATCCTGCGCTTCCTGGATCACGGAATGCGGTTCCAGCAGGCTGTCCAGTATCTGTACCGAGACAGACAAATCCGTATTGAAAACGTGTTCGCCCATAAAGCGGTAGAAATCCCCCACCCAGGGGCTGTTGCGCAGACTGTCGCCTCCGGAGTGGCCCGGTGTATGCCAGGCATCGCGTGCGGAGAATACATATTCCTTCAGGGTATCGGCAAAAGGCGTAGAGGCACGGCGGGCAATAAACGCCTGCACCAGACGGAACATATGGTTGAAATTGCCTTCGCGGCGGTCAAACAGCTCGTCAAAGCGACGGCGCAGGTTGGCCAGAGATTTGGCTCCAACCTCTCCAGCCGGTGATGTGGCGCCGGCGATATCACTGTGGGCTACCAAGAAGATATTGAGCTGTGAGCGTAGTGAGTGGATACGATCAGCCAACTGATCTGCAGCTTCCAGGCCGCTGGCATCATTGCCAGCATCGACAATAATCGCCTGCAGGCGATCTTCATCTTGTGCCAAGCGCTCAACATCTGCCGGAGCTACCGCCTCAAAGTGCAACCCAAAGGGATTCTCATGGCGGGCAGCGGTGCTGTTCAGGGCACTGATCCAGTCCGCCGCCAATTTGCTGTCAGCACTCACCAGAGCGACATGACATTCCAGCTTCTGTGCGCTGTCATTGAGATTGCCCAATTCAGGCATTTTTAATTCCAAACCCATATTCTTATCCACCAGCATAGCCCGCTACTTGCTGCAGGTTGCCGCCTTAATTATTTAACTATTTGATTTTATTAACTTTTCTTAAGTCCTCCGGCCAGAGCGGAGGATCTGGAATTTTGCGGCTAAAAAGCCAGGGGGCAAATATTAATGGAGCAGGCGCGGGATTTCCGCGACCGCGGAGCATTTGGCGAAATTCGCCAAATGCATGGTGACCGACCAGATCTATTGCCAAGGAAGAGTGGAAAGTTAGAACTTTGCGCTGCATACACTGCCGTCAAACTCCAGGCAGTCCCTGACCCTGTGTCGTTGCACGTCGGAGAGCTGCTCCAGGGGAAAATACGCCATTTCAGAGTGCTCATTTGACAGGGTGATATGTCGTCTATCAACAAAACGGGCACGAAAGATAAAAACGTGGGAGTTGTACACCTTGTGGTAATAGATGCCACTCAAGTAATCGATATGTACATCCCGGCCCAACTCCTCACGGCACTCCCGCCGCAGGGCTTCGTGTACGGTTTCACCGGGGTCCAGGGCGCCACCGGGCAATCCCCAGCTGCGATTGGCATAGGTGGCCAGCAACTGCAGGACTTCGCCCACCTCATTGGTAATCACCGCATGCGCGCTAAGGCGGTAGCTGTCTTCAAACCCCATCGATCCGATCCCTGGCCGTTAGAGGCTGTTAGAACCCTTGGGCCAGGGTGAAACCAAAGCCCAAAGTCTGTACAGACTCATCGTAGTCGATCAGGCTCTCACCATAGCCGTTGAAATAGCGGATATAGCCATCCACCCGATTTCCCAGGGGAAAACCCCAGGTCAGCTCAACCGCACCACGATTATCCGAGCGCAGATTGTTGCGCACCATAATCGCGATTGAGTGGTCTCCATCCCGGTAGCGCCCGCCCAGCTCGAAATTACCCATATAGTGCTCGATATCCGGATTGTCATCATCCTCACGACTTTCCGGAACCCGATACCAGGGTTTGAGACCTATAGAGAAATTATCCCGCTCGAAGATAAAATTGGCGTAAATCCGGTTCCAGCTGCGCGAATAAGGTTCACTGCGGCCGTTTGACTGGTGGTTTAAAGCAATCTGGTTAGCGGTATTGCGCCAACCGAACACGCTCCAATCGTTCAACCAGGTCAAGATCAGCTCGGGCTCGTGGTTGGTTTCGCGAAATGGCGAGGAGTTATCGGAGTTGTAGGCTTGCCAGAAACTGCGGTTGGTGTAGGCCACACTCATAAAAGAGGCACTGCCGAGGAAGCCGCGCCAGACTGGCACCTGCACTGAGAGCTGGAACTGCACCTCTATATTATCCAGATCTCGGTCCTCATAATCGGTCAATCCCCCGGTCTCCGGCGAGGGATTATAAGTAAAAGGCAGCACATAGTTCGCCTTGTGAGACGCCAGGGTAAAGGGGTTACTGGCCGCATCACGGATCGCCTGGGCACGCCCACCCAGTAAAACCTCGTCGGTGGGGAGTTCTTCAGAATATTCTTCCACGACCGGCTCGATCTCGAAATAATCCTCTTCCAAACCCAGCTGGGCACGCACTCTTTCTGCGCAGAGTAAGCGGATTTCCCGCAGAGTTGTCTCGGCGGAAGAGATCAGTAGTTGTTCCTGCAGACATTGTTCCTGCTCGTGCTGCTGGTCCAGTTCCTTAATCTCTACCTCGCTATCTTCGCCAATACTGGCCACAGCGACATTAAGTGGTAGCTGTACAGCCATAACCAGGGAGGCGAACAGTCGGATTCCACTGCGGGTGTTGGATCTGATAAAAGGCAAAAGGCGCTCCCCCATTGGCACTCTGTAAAATTGACGCAAGCTTACACTGGAGTACAGAAAAAATCCTGCAGCATTAGTTCCCCTGTGTATTTGTAAATTAGTATCTTTGCCAGCTTGTTAATGAGTTTGAGGGAGGTCAAAAAACCGGGAAACAACGAAAAAATAAAGGCGGGGAGGTCGAAATTGTTACCAGTGCGAACTTGAGGTCATCAAAAATTTTATCCCTGTATAATCGTTATTCAGTCGATTGATAGGAATTCCTCATTCACGGTCATGTCCGACCAGAACCTAACTGGGGCAAACCAATCACTCATCAAGCCAGACTGGTCAGACACTGAGACCATTCGAGGTCCCTCAAACGAACTTGCCACAAGCGCCCAGTACTGGATGGCCAGTCATACCCCACCAACAAACTGCGGCTGTCGACGTAGCAGTGGGCATCTCGCTCCGCCTCATCCCCCTGATAGATGAAACCGCTGATATCCGGCCCCATATCCTGTGCACGTTGACTGGCCAGTTCCCCTACCATTGTCCGTGCACTGCGGTGACTGACTCTGGGAGAAAGCAACTTACCGCGCTGTGAGGGATCAACAATATCCGGAGAAACTACTTCCAACCCTTTCTCGTGCTGCACCAGCGTTTTAAGAAGAGGTCCCATAAAAACGCGCATAAGGGGAAATAGCAATCGGCTCTCACCTTGCAGCCGGGCCTGCTGCGGACCATTGGGCCCTTTCCAGGAGGCCTCAATTTCATCTCCCAGGCGCGGCCCATGCCCCTGCGGACTATTGAGCCGATAATGGGCGCTAACTTCATCAGTTTCGTCACGCCAGTGAACATGACACTCGTTAACCAACCCCGCACAAAGTATCGCGGAAACCTCAATTCCATAGCCTTGATCACCCACCAGACGACGGCTCACCAGGGTGCGGCGCCCCTCTGAATCGTGCCCTAACTGCCAGCTGTCCTGTACAGGCATTTCACGCCCATCACAGCTGTAGTGATACCGACCCTGCGCAAGGGTAGAGTTCAAACGCATTGCAGATTTCCTCCATGCTTACTGCAAGCACCAGACTGGTGGTTCAGTACCCGAAAAGTATTGCACATGGAGGATCAAGCACGCCTAGTTTGGCGCCAGCTTATTGAGGGAATTATTTTCTGGTTACAAACAACCTGATAGCCATGCACCTGCCAGGCAAAAAAGCATAGACCGGGTTAATACCCGCCCAAAAGTACTGTAAGACAATGAAATTGAATTACCCCCTGGAAGCTGTAACTTTATTGCAGAAGTAAAGTTAAGGAGTCATGAAACCAACAATACTTTCTTCAGCTTAATCGGCACTCAGGATTAATGGATAAATTATTTCTCAAAAAAGAAATCAATACAGATTCCCATAATTTACAAACAATAATAACTACCGCCCAGAAAAAATTTTATCAAGAAAAATTGTAACACAACTTCTATACAAATAATTATGACAAAACAAGCACATCATGAACAACCCATTACAGAATAATTGGTTAGCCAATCAAACAGATTGCATCAAACTTAGGTACTAAATTTTATTGGATAAATGAAAAGCACTGGCATTTTACCGACTTCCTAGTAATAGTAATTGCAAAATATAACCAACCCTTTTGATTCGAGATGAGTTGCTTCCATGCCTACTTTCGCATATCAATCTATTAATTCAAACTCCAGTACTAATCATGGAATCAGTGCTTCCAACAGTCAGCACTTTACTCGCATGACGCATAATCACCAGGCCGCCAACCAGGATCCCAGCCACCTTATTATGCCGACCGCCGATGGACTCGATCCCCATACTCCAATTTACGGCCCCGCTCAATTGGTTGCACAGGCCCCTCAAGGTTTTATGGCCAAGGGCCAACATAGTAATGCCCAGTTTCTGAGCATGATTGAAGGCAAGGCACGCCAGACTCTTCAGCACCTGTATCGCTCACTCGGACAGACCTGTGACCTGCTGGTTTATGGCGAGATGAATGGTGCCAATATTGAATGGAGTTCAATGCAGCAACATGCCGGCGGCTTGGTGGGGGCAAGCTCTACGGGAAAGGCTTGTAACAGTTTTAGTGTTCATGCGGCCAATACTACCCAGCACCAGATACTCGGTTCCGGCATGGGTTGGATTGCGGTTAAAAGCGGCAACGTCAATGCTGTATTCGTGCATGTACCTAATAGCATTGCCAAAAATGAAAGAGAAGCAGTTTTCTTTTATCGCACTATCAATAACCTGCTGATTCAGCAAGGGCATGGCGCGATTGATCTTGTAATGGGTGACACCAACCAGGGCAATGACAGTTTTACCCCCTCCGCACTCAGTGTGGCCACTGGCACTTTCTTTCGAGACGCACATACCGACGACGAGGTAACGCCCTCGGACACCTATCAAATTAGCTTTGCTGGTACCAACAGCACTGGCAGCAAAAAATACGATGTTGCCGCTTACAATACAAAGACGATTCGGGTGGCTAAGGTGGATTATATTTCACAGAACACCCCGGTTACCGTTAATGGTGCCAGCATGGCCGCCTCAGTAACTGATCACATGGGCATTTTTATTGATGTGACCAAGTGATAGCCAGAATAGCTATCACTCAGTGTAATTACTTCAAGGCAACTCCGCCACAGTGAGGAATATTGCAAAAGACCAGAAGTAAATTTGGCCACGAGAATTAAAATAGAATTAAGCTACGGCAATCTGCTGGGCCTGAGGAGTAATCCACTTCATAAGATTGCCACTTTGCTGATTATCGTACACTGTACTGCCATGCAGGTCGTTAACAACCTGCGCCGCACGCCAGGCAGACAGACTTAGCTGCGGCTCCGCAATACCATGGCTGGTTCGGCCAGTACCGAGGAAGTACAAACGACGGTCGCTGTCATCACCGCTCAGTTTTGTTGCGAAAGAATCATCCAGCAACAAACGCCCTTCTCCATCACGTGGAATCCGCTCCTGTAGAGGCGCCAGACAGGGTGGCAATGCTTCGCTTAAACCGGTGCAGAGAATAACGATATCAGCGTTAATCCACTCGGCACCATCGGTATCGCCGAGTAAATGATTCTGCAGCTGTAACTGGTAATCACCACGAGAGGACATGTCCACCAGCTCACGGTTGGGCATGAGTGTCACCCCCTCAGAATCTTTCTCCAAGTGTACTAGGCGATAGAACAGTTGATAGAGTTCCTTAAGGGTATCAGGGGAAATCCCATCGGATGCCAATTTTTGTTCAGCGACAACCTCTTCACGGCGACGTGGACTCAGCTGTCGGAACACATCGACATATTCCGGGGTAAACCAATCATTGGTGAAGGGAGTTTCATCCAATGGTAAATAATTACTACGGCGGGAAACCCAGGTTACCTGCTGCGGGCGCCCCCAATGTTTTCCCAGTAGATTAATAACCACCTCTGCGCCAGTCTGTCCACCACCGATTACCGCAACACGCTTACCGCTCACATCCGGATTACGCAGGGCAATTTCCAGCGCATGGAAGCAATTGTCAGAAAGCAGCGGGCGGCTGCACTCCGGAATATTAGGTTTTTTGCCCGCGGCAACACACAGGTTTTTGGCGAGAATCCGTTCACGACCACTGGGGCCATGCACATCCAATTCAAAGTACTCACCGTTATCCACCACGCTCTGTACGCGGCTGCTCATTTGGATGGAGTCCAGGCGACGCGCTGCCCAGGCCAGGTAATCAGCAAATTCCCTGCGAGTCACCGTGCGTTGTTCCGCATGAAGGAAATCATAGAAACGTTTGTTTTCCACCAGGTAAGCCAAAAAGCTACAGGGACTAGTGGGATCGACCGGCGTCACCAGGTCTTTCAGATAAGAGGTCTGCATCATTGCACCCGGCAACATTAAACCCGGGTGCCAGGAAAACTCCGCTTTAGCTTCGAAGAAACGATGGCTCAAGGATTTATCCCGCAATAAAGCGGCTACGGCCAAGTTGAATGGACCGGCTCCGATACCGGCGAGATCTAGGAAATTACTCATGGTTAAGCCTCTAAAGCGGAAGCAGTTTCTGGTTGAAGTTCGTGTTGTTGTAACTTTTGCTCGGCGAGCCAAAGGGGATTCTTGAGTTCACCACCAACAATGGGAACTGGACGCTCGGCACTGTCGTCGTAACCCTGACGCAGGCGCACTCGATTAATACAGACCCGCTCAATGTGGGGGCGGAACAGGTTGAACTGCTGAAAACGCGCTATCAAATGGGTGTTTTCCTGTTGTGCGGACGCCTGATAACGACGCAATACTCGAGCCAGGATTCCGTAAAAATCCAATTCCTTTAAGCGGATCTCAGTCATTAATTGAGCAGACAGATATCGCAGCACTGTTACGAAGTGGCCGGTGAACAGATCGTGAATAATGTAATTCGGCGGTAACTGGTCGAGTACTTCCGCCGCTGCTTCCGGCAGATCCGCGCGATCGGGAAAATCCCCCTGGGCGAGACGCAGGTCACCCTGGAAATCCTTCAGCAATACACGCACTACTTTGTTTTCGCGTAGCACCAATGTCAGGTTTTGCGAGTGTGCTACCAGCCCTATGCCATAGCGGCTGAGCAGGTGATAGAGCGGCACCACCGTGGCATCAAATAAATGTTCCAGCCACGCCTGTACCGAAAGATCTGAAGCTTCAATCAGGGCAACCGCGACAGATTTACCACTGGCATCTCTCTGCAGCAGTGCAGCCATTAAGAGGTGACGCTCTCCCTCCGCACACAGGCTCGCGGGGCTCTGCCGCCAGGTAGCCCCCAGTAATTCTCGGAAGCGATAAGGAGTACCATCGATCAACTCATGATGAAAATGTGGCACATGCAAGCCCGCCACTTCCTGTAAAACTCCCGTGCCGCGGGCTTGGAGCTGCCCATCGCGCTCACAGAGTCGCTGCATCCACTCAGACAGTGCCGGTCCACAACGCATAAATTTGCCCGGTATTCCCCGGTAACAGGAGGTATTCAGTACCGTTAAAGGCAGTTTCACATGCAGAGCGCTAGGGCGATCCAGATTTGACAAAGTACGCAGAGATACCTGAGGCAGGTACTCATCACCAAACTCACCCAGCAAGATCAAATCACCACGATAAATCTGTTGTGCATAATGCTGTCGAATATGGTGCTGCCATTGCCAAGGATGCACCGGCAGCGGTAAAAACGTCTGCCAGTCGATTCCTTTTTCACGACATACGTTATCCAACTGCTGCAGCTGTGATTCATTCAGACTTTCGGCCAACAGTTGTGGCCAGTCCCACGCTTCGCTATTACCATTGACCGCCAGTTCCCGCCTTACCGCCAGCCACTGGAATCGCACACCCCGGGCAGCCTCTGTGCCGTAAGTGTTAAATTCCTGCGCACCCCAGCCGATACGCCCTTTATTCACCATGGCCTTAGGATGTCCATCCAGCAGGCACTGCAGTTGCTCATCGGGCAGTTTCGCCAGAGTTTGTGCGTCGAGATTCTCACGCTTTTGCAGCAGAGCTACATCAGCCACCAAAGTGTTGGCGAGCTCATGCAGCAGATTTCCCAGAGTACTGGAGTTAGCTTCCAAGTCTTTGCCAGCATCGATAAAAAACTGTGCAGCATCATCAGCAGGCAGTGACTGCCCATCCTTCACACGTTCGATACTCTGTGCATCAATTAACAACCAGTCCCAAATCGTTAGCTGGCCGTTAAAGCGATATATAATTCCCGAAATGAGTTCTACAGAATATTGACCCTTTGATTCCTCTTTCGCAGTGAGTGCCTGCTCGTAGCAAAGCTCAGCCAGTGACTTTACCAACAGAGTTCTATTGGCCTGTACCCAGTATTGATCTCTACTCATACTCCCCCCATATTCTGAAAAAATTCACCCTTCTTGCACATCACCAGGGCAGCTCGCTTATGAGGAAAATCAAACTCTTTAATTTTTTTCCAACCAAAAGTACCATTGATATATTTTAGTACCGCACGATTATCCGCCCGAGGTTCTCCTACCAAGGTTTCAGTTCGCGTATCATCCAAGTACATAAAGTGGGAAACACCATTAAACCAAGCCGTAGCAAATTTCTTACCCAGGAAGCGCGCGTCGCCAACCAACATGTGAGCACCGCGATCAAATGGCTGGCAGTCATAGTAAGGCGCAATGCGATCTTCGAGGGCCCAATAAACTTCAAAGTATGCAAAGGGCTCGTCATCAAAACAGGCAATCAATGGATGTTTGTGAGGGTCCTGAATAACAGAATCGATAAACTGTCTCTGCTTTTCTACATCACCCTCTTCCTCCCAAAACTTTGCTACACGCTCCTGGTTCATCCAATCAGTAAAGCGTTCCAAGTCTTCTTGAGGATCCAGGTGGCGCAGACTGAACTCCATCCCCAGGGAGTGGAAATAACGTCGATACACCTCCCCTTTTGGCGGCTCTGCACGGAGGGGGTGGCGCACCCCCAGCTTATTTTCTACCCACTGCAGAGGAAATTTTCCTGCATTATTTCCGCAATACCAAAGCTCTGCCCGTTGATAAAATTCAGTGCGGGAAATCCGGCTAATAACGATGTCTGCTTCAGTTATATCCACATTTTGTAGCGCTGGATTCAATGCAAAGAGCCAGTCACACCAAAGGTCCAGTTCCGTAGGTGAAGTGTCACTGAGCGATAAAGTAAAACGCGCGAAATCCCGCCCCGGGATATAATCAATTTGAAAATATTTATCGCCATTAGATTGGCAGCGATATCCACCAGAGGACATTTCCCATAAACGCCCATCTGGGAGATGACCCCGTTCACCCTCGGATATTTCAAGCGCAGCTGTTGAACTGGTCATAAATTTTCCTTTCAATTTTTTCAACACATTGATCAGGATTAGGCAGCTTCGAGCTCTGCCGCGGTCATCAAGGGATTCACCATTGTGTGGTAGATCGAAAGCGGGTCTTCGGTCGTAGTTTCATTCATACCGATAACCGCACACTGGAAATTACCCTTAGCCCAAATCTCAGACGAATTGAGCAGGTATTCGAGGCAGCTATGATCCCGTCGTTGGCCTTCATTCAATAATTGCAGGCGCTCACGCAACTGGCGCAACAGCTCTTTCTCAGAAGATATACCTGCAGCTGAAAGTGCACTAATCAGGCCAAAGCAGCTGTTAACGACGAGGTAATAAACAAACAGGCGGTTTGCCATTTTTTCATCAATCACATTTTCGCTGTTCTGTGCCAGGTTGGGCAGGTAGGGTTTGAGGAGCTGCTCGCCAAGACGGCTATAGCCACTGCCCTGACAGTCCCTGAAGTAACCCTTTGAGGGCAAAGCTCCATCAAATGAGAGAATCAGGTTTTGCTGGTGGGCGCCAAATAAAATACCGAAATCGGCTTGGGCGATCAGGAGCGGTTCAATTACCGCATCGAGGAAAGCATTAAACCAGCGCCGGCTGGAGGCCTCGTCAGAAATATTCTCCTCTTCAGCAAGGCGCTGAATCAGCTGCGCGGCACGACAGGGGGACCCGTCCGGATGGTCCTGGGTCAGTGTGGCCAAGAGGCAGGTATTTTCCGCAGACTCACCGGGAAAAGGGTTTTCCCGAAACATCACCAGGCTTTCTATAATTTGCTCACCACTGTTATCAGCAAGCATCAGGTAAGCCGGTTCCGCCAATACCTGGAAGCGTGGATAGCGATTGGCAAACTCCTGCCCAACCGGAGTATCCCTTACTTTTAACACTTCAAGTCCACGAACCATTTCTTTCGGTTGTAGAGTGCGCACCGAATTGGTCAGCCGTAGGCTGAGGGAAAACTTAAGCATATAGGGGCTTCTGCCATTATAAATGGCGCGCAGAGAGGAGGTTGCCCGCCAGGGCTCACAACCCTCGCCCAGCTCAACTATTTTTCCATCCTCAAGTAATTCTACAATACGTGGATCTTCACACAGCTTGCGCCACTGCCAGGGATGCGCGGGAATGGCAATAAAGCCTTCAGGTGCCACTGGGCCACCATCTGTCTCACGCACCAAATCAGCAAACTGCGCTTCGCTGATTTCCGCCCCGCTTGCACCGCGTAAATATTGAGGGGCCACCCCAAGCCATACCAAAGTAAAACTATTGCCAAACTCCGGTGCGTAACGCTCTGCGTCCTCATCAGTAAATGGATCGCGGCTTTTTGGCGTTGGATGTATAGAATGGCCACATAAAAGTGCCTGTTCTGCTTCGGAGAAAGTGAGGGGTAGAGTAAATAGCTTTTCGATATCAGCACTACGCACAGCCAGTGCTTGAGCCATGTTTTTAACACTGACTGAAACTCTGCGGGTGAACTGTTCCCTGGATTCCGCAGTAGCACCGGGAAAAAACGATGGCTCTTCAGCAACCAGTTGAGCGGCTTCGGCCAGTTCAATCACCCTGCTGCTATCATCACTCGACCGAAACACTATGGGTAAATCAAATTGATGTCTGCCACACTCACTGCGGTAAGACACATTCAACCAAAGCTCAGCATTACTCGCCGGTAGAGCAATACTCACTGCCGGGATGTTGATTTCTTCGGGAAGCTGCTCTTCTGTCTGCATATGCCAGATACCAGTGTCAGTTTCTCGCAACAGCGCATTGAAAAAGCAGTTGGCTGACATTCGTTCAGCAAAAGCTTTGACCAGGCTAGATTCTTCAGTCATAAACATCTCTTGGGTACTAACTATGCCAGCAGTGCGGCTAGACTCAGCCGAACTGGGGTGGGGATTGTTCATAAATGGGATTATTTACCGAAGGTGGAATACGAATGATTTGTATTTAGAAAATCATGCGGGTAAAATTTCCGCTATTCAAGCTTTTTTTTGAAAAAAATATCTGGATGAGAAATTCTGCACAGAATTGGGCGTCTGTTTATCTGTTTATATTTCAACCCGCGGAGTACCTAATGCGGCGAACCCTTCACCTGCGAAAAATCAACTGGGTAGTAGCCAGCCAGGGAGCTGCCCAGGTTGTGCTGCTCACCCAGATCCCCTTGATTGTCGAGCGTTGCGGCTTGAGCCTGGCCAGTATTGGAGGCCTTGTTGCACTGGGCACCCTGTGCCTGATGTTGGCGGGGCCGGTATGGGGTGAGCTGGGTGACAGGATAGGCCGCAAGCCGGTACTACTGGCGGGATTAACCGGGGCGCTTCTCGCGCAGGGGCTGTTTGTGGCATTGCTGATAGCTATGGCACAAGGCCGATTGCCTGAAGAGGATGCAATATTAGCCCTGGCAGCAAGTCGAGTGGTGTACGGCTTGAACGCTGCAGCCATCTACCCCTGCTGCCAAGCCTGGGCAGTTGAGTTGGGCGAACAGGAAAGGCGCCTCTCGATACTCTCGGGCCTCAGTGCTGCAGCAAACCTGGGCCGGGGCCTCGGCCCCCTGCTAGCCCTGCCTGCGCTACTGGCTGGTGACCTGTGGCCGCTTGCCTGGCTTGTTCTGCTGCCTCTTACTGCACTGTGGTTAACACTGGGGCTGCCCCAAGCAGATGCGGAAAACTCCCCACCCGACTCCGATGGAAACACCGCCCTGCCTCCGGGAGCACTAGCACTGTTTGCCACAGCTCTACTCAGCACGGTCAGCGTCGGACAGCTGCAGGTAGTGATGGGGCCTGTGCTCAAGGATCTTTACAGTTTAAGTGCCTTGGGAGCTTCTTCCGCCACTGCCGTGTTACTGGCTGCGGTGGCTATCTGTGGGTTCCTGGTACAAGTAGGGTTGGTGCGAAAGCTCAAGGCACCGCAAATGAGCTTTATACTCGGGGTTATATCACTAGCCTCGGGCAGTATGTTGCTCTCCTCCACCCTGGGAAGCCTGCTTGCAGTTTTCGGTTTACTGGTTTTTGTGGTTGGTATCGCTTTCCTGGTACCCGGTTACAGCGCCCTGCTGAGCCAATCCAAACAGCGTGGCGGCAGGCTCTTCGGTCTTTTGGCGCTGATGCACACGGGTGGTTACACCATCGGGTTCGCAGTGGGCGGCTGGTTATATGAGCATCAACCCCAGCAGCCGCTGTTTGGGCTACAGCTCAGTGTGAGCCTTATCGCGGTATGTGCAGTAATTGCACTCTTCCTTGCTAAAAGAAAGAAGGAACAACAAGTGAATTTAGAATATTGACTAGTAAACGACCTTTCAGGCTCGGCATTAAGGCTATGTCGAGTCCCACTTCTGCGGAAACCAAGAGGGGAAGAGGGGGCCAATATAACTAACTATCTGCCCCCGGAATACTCTACAAGTAACGTTGCCAGAATTCTGCCTGGCCAAATTCTTCATCCAGGGTATAGGGCTTGAAGCCCACTTTACGGTAAGAGTTCTTAGCTGCGAGGTTTTTTTCCAGTACTTCCATCGTCAGTTTGCAGCAACCCCGTTTTTTTGCCTCATTCGCCACAAAATCCATCATAGCCAAGCAAACTCCCTGGCCGCGAGCGGTTTCACTAACGATCACATCGTGAATATTAATCAGGGGCCGGCAGGAAAAAGTGGAAAAGCCAGTAAAACAATTTATCAAACCCAGGGCCTGGTCCCTCTCATTGCTATAGGCCAGCACCGTAAAAGCGCCGGGAAACTCTGCCAGCTTTGGCAGGAGCTGGTGGCGGCATTGCTCAGGCAAAGGCTCTCCCCCACCGAAAGGATGGCGGGAGTACTCATCCATTAATGCGATAATATCGGCACCGTGACGGCTATCTGTATATTCCGCCATCACAATGCGCACGGCAGTGGATACCCCTGATGCTGCGAACTTCATCCATACTACTCTTTCTGTTTTTTTGATATCTACACTTTGGAAAAAGACCAAAGTATTCCAATTATAAAAACAGATTTCTTTTAATTTTGCGACTTGTTAATTTCCCAGGGCAGTTTGCCTGCATATTTTTCGATGTCTGCAAATAGTTTCGGTGTCCATGGTTTTCTTGACAGACTCTTTCTAATAGGAGTCTCCCTCAGTCTCCGCGCTCGCAGGTTCTTCTTGCACACTACCCCAGTCACCCCCGTCTTCATCAGCGGGACCGGATAAAGAATTGCGTAATCGGGCACGTCTAGCCTGTAATTGACGCATTCTCAAGCGATGACGGTCCATAAAACCTGAACGCAACAAGGTGCGCTGGCGCCTGCCGGGTCCGGAGTTTTTCTTCCTTGCCATTATTCTCACTCCTTTTATTGGCCCAAGCACAGTGCTTAGACTGATCTCAAGTTATTAGTCACAGTTTAGGTTAGACCAATCCCTCTTGGCCCGCATGAACAAAGCCGCTATCCTTCGGTCACAATGTCCAATTGGTCACATCAGGATACAACTGCATTGCACCCGCTCAATCATCTACTGAAAAATAACCAGCAATGGTCCGAAGCCACCCGAGAAGAAAACCCGGATTTCTTCCTCAAGCTGTCTAAACAACAAACACCGGAATATCTCTGGATAGGCTGCGCAGATAGCCGTGTGCCCGCCAATGAAATTGTGGGCTTATTGCCAGGGGAGCTGTTCGTACATCGAAATGTCGCCAACGTAGTCGTACACACCGACCTCAATTGCCTGTCGGTGTTGCAGTACGCGGTGGAAATTCTCAAGGTGAAACATATAATCGTGTGCGGTCACTATGGCTGCGGTGGCGTCCAAGCTGCCCTGCACAACGAGCAGCTGGGCCTGATCGACAACTGGCTGCGCCATATTCAGGATGTTCGCGATAAACACCACACCCTGGTCGATCTGTTTCAAGAACAGCAACGTACAGATCTATTGTGCGAACTCAATGTGCTGGAGCAGGTAATCCATATCTGCCAGACCACCATAGTACGAGATGCGTGGCGGGCCGGGCAGCAGCTCTCAGTTAACGGCTGGGTATATGGTCTGGAAGATGGCCTGGTACACGATCTCGGCATCTCTATTAGCCACCCCGGGGAAATTGCTGACACTTACCAGAGTGCCCTCACCAAAATAGCCCAACGCAACACCGAATAGCAGCGCCCCCTGCCGAACTCCCTTATATTTGCCCTTGTAAAAGACCCAGCCCCGACTGCTCTCCCGCAGTCAGGGCTACAAGGCTTGAACAGGGAACCGTCATGTCCGAATACCGCGTGTGGGAGTGCCAAAATTGTGGCTGGATTTACGATGAAGCCAAAGGCTGGCCCGAGGACAATATAGCTCCAGGCACCCGCTGGGAGGATATCCCCGCAGATTGGTGCTGTCCCGAATGCGGCGCCAGCAAGGGCGAATTCGCCATGCAGGAAGTCCCTTCTGGGAAACCAAGCCCCGCTACAGATAACAGCACCCACAACAATTCTCCTCTGCCCAAATCCACACTCACCTACCGCATCTGGGAGTGCATGGTGTGCGGTTGGGTATACGATGAAGCCAAAGGCTGCCCTGAAGAGGGTATAGCCCCCGGTACCCGCTGGGAGGATATTCCCCAGGACTGGAGCTGCCCCCAGTGCGGGGTAAGTAAAGAAGAGTTCGACATGGTACTGGTATCCAATGCACCAGTGGATGCCAGCCCAACACCACCAGTTGCGAACGCGCAAAAGCCTCTGGTTATCCTCGGCACCGGCCTGGCCGGCTACAACGTGGCGCGGGAGTTCCGCAAGCTGAACAGCGAATTCCCAATGCTGTTAATTACCGCCGATGATGGCGCCTTCTACTCCAAGCCTCTACTGTCTGCCTCTCTCTCTCACGGCAAGACTGCACAACAGCTGAGTCAGACCAGCGCCGAGGAAATGGCCAGGGAATTGGATGCGGAAATCCTGGTGCATACTTGTGTATCCTCAATCGAATCGAAGACCAGGACACTCACCCTGCACCAGGAAACCGGCGACCACAGCGCAAAGATTTGCTATGACCGATTGGTGTTGGCAACCGGTGCAAGCTGCCACACCCTCCCCAACATAGAGGGAGATGCCCACTCACGCCTATTCCGCATTAACAACCTGGGAGACTACCATCGCTTTCGCACAGCGCTGGTAGGGCAAAAGCGAGTGCTTCTGATCGGTGCAGGATTGATTGGCTGTGAATTTGCCAACGACCTGGTTCAAGCTGGCTTCTCGGTGGAAGTAGTAGAACCAATGGGGTGGCCTCTGGCATCACTGCTACCTGAGGAGGCTGGCAACGACCTGCGAAAAGCACTGGAAAAGTGCGGGGTACGCTTTCACCTTGGCACCTCTACTCAAGCACTTAAGCGTATTCCAGGGGGCCTGGAAGCCCTTCTCGATAACGGCGAAAGCCTGCAAGTGGACATTGCCCTCGCAGCACTGGGCCTGCAAGCGAATACTGCACTGGCGGAAATGGCCGGACTCACAGTCAAGCGCGGTATTAGCGTCGACCGGCATCTGCAAACCAGTGATAAAAAAATCTACGCTCTGGGTGACTGTGCCGAAGTGGATGGCCACCAGCTGTTCTTTGTCGCTCCACTGATAGCCTGCGCTCGCAGCCTGGCAAAAACCCTCAGCGGTGAAAAGACCCCAGTGCGTTATGGCGCTATCCCGGTCGCGGTAAAGACCACCATACACCCCACCACTGTTTGCCCACCCCACCCTGGTGCCGAGGGCCGCTGGCAGGTGTTCAAAGAAAATAAGGGGGTACGCGCTGAATTTCGTAGTCTTTCGGGGCAACTGCTCGGATTTGCTCTTACAGGCAGCGCCATTTCAGCACGCGACCGCCTCAGCCACGAGTGTGTTCCAATTATGAATAACACGTCACATTCGGCCTGATAACCGAGCTTCTTTCGCTAGTATTAGAGGCAAAGCGCGCAATGAGTAAACTTTTACCGTAAAATGGCGAGCTAGCACAGATTTTGTACAAGCAAGCTCCGTATGACGACAGAAAGAAGCCCCATCATTACACCATCTGCCCATCAAGGCCGCCTATTGCGCGACACACTGGGCCAGTTTGCCACTGGTGTCACCGTCATTACTACACAAGACACTAACGGCCAACCTGCGGGAATGACCGCCAACAGTTTTAATTCTGTATCCCTGGACCCTGCACTGGTGCTATGGAGTATCGATAAGCAATCCCTCGGCTACGAAGCATTTACCACCCGCGAGCACTTCGCTGTGCATGTTCTACGTGCCGACCAACAACATGTTTCCAACCTGTTTGCCGGTCGCGGAGCGGACAAATTTGGCCAGGTGCACTGGTACGAAGGCCCAAATGGTATTCCCCGCCTGGACGAGTGCGCGGCCTACTTCCACTGTCGCCGCCTACAGTGCATCGAGGGTGGGGATCACACTATTCTATTGGGTGAAGTATTAGAGTTTGCCGCTCCCGGAGGTGAACCATTGGTTTTCCATCGCGGCCGCTACCGCGCCCTGGCCGGTGATTAATCCCGCTTTGGTATCCTTTGGCAAGTAGCAAGTTATTTTTCAGGGGTTCGCAACGACCAGTTTTTTTACTCGGGCACTATTGAAAATACATTTTTATACTTAGACATCAATAAAAACGATAAACTTTGGTGGTGACATAACCCCTTCGTAATAATTCCATGGCAAGCTCCCGTAAACTTTCTGAGTGGATTCACAGGTAATGACTCCCGGCACCTTATTCTGCTTCGCGCACCGTGGTTACCCGCGCCGAGCCAGCGAAAATACCCTACAGGCTATTGGCCACGCACTGGAACTATCAGTCGGAGGTATTGAAGTTGATATTTGGAATGTGGGTGGCGAACTTCTAGTGAAACATGACCGGCGCCTGGGCCGTTTGCTTGCCGGCTCTGAGTTAATTACTGAGATGCGCCCCGAGGCACTACGGGAGAGACCCCTTCCCTGTGGTAATACCATTCCAACTCTTCAGGAAGTAATGGAACTGGTCGGTGACAGTGCCCAATTGAACATTGAAATTAAAGGCCCTGACTGCGCGGCCTTGCTAGCTCAGGAAATACGTGGCTTTGTCTCAGACAAAGGCACTACTTTCGATCAGTATATTATTTCCTCCTTCGATCACCGCCAGCTCTATGAGTGTCTGCGCCTGCTGCCAGAAGTGCGACGTGGAGTATTAATCAGTGGGGTGCCCCTGGACCTGGCCACTTGCACCGCGCCACTACAGGCCTACTCACTACACACCAACCTGGATTTTATTTGTGCAGATCTGCTTGCCGATGCCAGGCAACGAGGTCTTAAGAATTATGTATTTACTGTTAATAACCCCAGTGACTTGGCAATGCTGGCCGCACAGGGGGTGGACGGTGTCTTTTCTGATGAGCCACAAATAGTGCTGGACTTTAATACGCGGATACTTGCAGGTGGAGTGTCCGGCTAAGCCCCCCAGTAAATAATTTAAGATCAGACAAAAAATAAACCCGGCATTTTAGCCGGGTTTATTTTTCTCAGACTACAGCGTTGATAGTCGTTGCTGACAGCCCAATAAAATTTGGGAAATTTCCACCATCACATTGTAATTCTACTTTAGAAATCAGCACTGGCACGCAAATACCAGAAGCCGCCGTTGAAGCCAAAAGGTGAGGTCAATGCCTGATCTACGCCCAGGAACTGCAAGGTTCCATCCTGTTCGTCATCAGGCTGTACGTCAAAGATATTCTCACCACCGATGGCAATTTTGTAGTTCTCATAGAGCGTGAAGGTTGCCTCCAGGTCCACCAGTATCTCACTACCGTAGCTATAAACATCCGAAGCATCACCCGGCCCAAACAGCCCCCCTGTTGACTCCCAGCTACTATAACGATTCAGACGTAAATAACCGCTGAAGATATCTCCAGTATCAAAATCCAACGTTAGTGTGGTGCGATCACTGGGCACCTGATTTTCCAGGTCAAAAACCCTGGAGGCATTGATGGTATTTTCTGCCACATTACTCACTTCCTGCTGGTTATGATTATGGCGTAAATCTACTACTAATAAATTGCCCGCCACCTCAAAATCACTGGTAACTGCCAGGTCGATACCCGAAATCTCAGAGTCATAGGCGTTGACAAAATAGTTGGCATTACTACCACTCAAAAGTGCCGCATTTTCCACTCCCGCCCCCTGAAGGAGTTCAACTTCGGCATCCCCGATCGCATTATTACGCAAGGCCAGGCGATCCTCGATATCAATGTTGTAGTAATCGACAGTAATGCTGGTGTTATCAAACGGTGAAAAAACCGCACCCAAGGTAAAACTGGTGGATTCCTCTGGGCTTAACTCCGCAGCACCCAATGCCATAGCAACCGGGTGACTGACCGGATATGTACCATTCGGGATCAGGTTACCACTGGAATCTGCGGTTGTAGTGACATTCAGGGTGTTGACCTGCCCAGGAGTGGGCGCGCGGAAACCAGTATTTACAGTACCCCGCAGGGCGAGGCGCTCATTGATGTCATAGCGGGCTGAAATCTTCCAGTCGGAGGTAGACCCAAACTCATCATACTCTTCAAGACGCAATGCCGTACCTAGCGTCAGTGCATCAGTTACGTCCGCTTCTAGGTCAATATAAGCAGCAATACTCTCACTACTGTAACTGCCGACAGCCTCAGTGGGGAAGCCCTGGAATCCATCTGAGCCCACTCCAAAATAGGCTGCCGTCGGGCCCACTTCAGTGGAAGCAGAGTCACCGGCGCCGATTGAATAGGTTTCCTCTCTCCACTCAGCACCAAAGGCTACGTTTAGCGGTGAAGCTAAAAAAGCTAAATCCACAGGTTTCACAAAATCCGCATTAAGGCTGGACTCTTCCTGGGTAAGAGTGCCCGGCTTAAAACTGGTGGGCGACAACAAACCGAGGCTGGGGTTGATAGAATCTTTCAGTACATATTCCACCTCATTCTCCGCGACCCGCGCACGTAGGTCCCAGGTCAGTCCATTTTGCAATTCACCTCGAGCACCTACCACGGCGGAAATATCGTGAATTTCTGCACCGAACTGGGGGTTATAGCCGCCAGGGAACTGGGTGTAGATGGGGTTGCGCAACACATATCCACTGGGGCTGGAATTATCGGCTACCAAATAATCGGATGGGTTTAACCCCTGGCCAATAATGTAATCAATCAACGACTGCGGTGCCGGATCTGGCAAATAGTCGACACTTCCAGGGTCATTAGGATCACTGGGCATATCCACCTGTAAAGTACCGCGAGCGGTAAATTGATGTTCCGGGTCAAGTACTGGACCACGATAGAAGAAGTCTGAAATAGTATCGTTGGTTGAGTAACCAAAATTTCCGTACAGCTCGACATCATCATTAACATCCAAGCCGCTGTTTACAAAAAATTTCAATGTCTCCACATCTGGATCACCCCAGCGCTGGCCAAGCCCGTCGAGCGGCACCAGATCTTCTCCAACCACAGATCCGACAAATTCGGCATCGGGGCGGGCGACACCGCGCCAGGTTTTATCGGCCTTGGAATATTCCACAGTGCCATTGACAAAGCCCTTATCCCAGAGGTTAAAGCCTGCATTGGCCGCTAAGCTGTTACGGGCCCCATCTCCTTCAAAATACTCACCAGTTTGTGCAGAAAAGCCAAAACCTTCTGCATCATCCTTTAAGATAATATTCACTACTCCGGCAATAGCGTCAGAGCCATATTGGGCCGAGGCGCCATCACGCAGCACTTCTACCCTTTCTATGGCCATAGATGGCAGCGTGGAAAAATCCACAGCCTGGGCACCCTGGTTAACCGTTCCCAGCGGAGCAAGTTGTAAGTTTACAAGGGCTGAACGGTGCCTACGTGTACCGTTAACCAGCACCAGTGTCTGGTCCGGAGATAAGTTGCGCAGGGTCACTGGACGAATAAATGCTGTTCCATCCGCAATTGGGAAACGCTGGGTATTAAAGGAAGGGGCAATTTTTGCCAGAGATTCTGTCAGGTCAAAACTGGCCTGATCAGCCAGGTTATCACCACCGACTACATCGACTGGGGACAGAGTTTCTGTAGGAGAGACACCCTCCTTGCGGGTACCGGTAGTAATCACCTCTTCCATCGCCCGGTCATCGACAGCCGGGGATTGCTCGCTTTGCTCCTGCGCAAAGACGCCTGGAGCCGTAAGTGCGACAGCGATTGCCAGCGACAAAGGTTTTAGCAAATAGGTTTGCATGTTGCCCGTCCTCTCTTTTCATTATTAATTCGGACAGCACACCACTGGATAACCTTGAATAGTGATGCACAGTATTATTCTTGCGCGCACTGAGACCTACAGAGCACTGTTTATTGCTGTGGGAATATATCAGTCTGATCCGGCCACTGAAAATTTTGGCGTCAGTGCTAAAAGCCTCTTACTTTTTGGCATTTTCCCTCGTCTGATTAGACAACAGTTACCCTGGAAACCAAAACTCATGGCGTTTAAATTCATTTATGTTAATAGTTGACACACCTGACTAACAGTCATTGCTGTCAGATGTGTCAAGTTTTCAAATTTCCATTGGAAATTATTGATAGGAATCACGTGCCCAGAGAAAAAAGAATCCCTGGGCACTCGCTATTATTGCGGGGTATAGGTGACATCCAAATCAAAACTGGAACTCAGGCGACTGTATCCACGAACCATAATATAGGCCTCGCTGTCACCATTCGGCACCTGCAGTGTGCAGTTCTCGTCAGAGCCACTCTCATAAGGCCGACAGTCGTAATAGCGCCAGGTGGGTGCAGCCCCAAAACGCACATACAAATCAGCATCATTTGTTCCAGTCATATCCGCCACAAAATTTGTACCTGGCGTCACACTGAAAGGCCCATAATGCTTTTCTCCACCGCGTGAAACACTATCAGAGAAGTTTTCCGTCTGCTCTTGGCCCGGATCGGGATCGGGGTCTGGATCAGGGTCAGGACCGGGGTCGTCACCAATATATCCCTTGGCCAGCTCCCCCACATAGGCTGCCGCCAGCTTGCCAAATTTCACAGCATGGTTGGCATCCCCACCACTATTGGCGAGTGTGTCATTGATAGTGTGGATATAAGGGTTAGAGCCATTAAAGGTCGCCTCAAAAGGGAAAGACACTGCGTAGCCCTGATCATGCCAGGAGGCATGATCAGAACAGGCATAACCACAATTTGTAGTACCGACGCTAAGGTTCCCCTGATAAGTTTGCACCAAGTCCTCAAGAAATGAGTTCTGAGCGCTATTGGTGTAATCACCAATGATATAAATGTCACTGTTAGAACCGTAGTAATTGGTCATATCCAGCTGTAACACACCAATCACATTTTTGTTCTGGTTCTTGTAATCGGTGGCTATGTCATCGGAGCCACGTAAGCCAACTTCCTCAGCGGCATACCCCATAAATGACAGGGTTTTAGCCGGCTTGTAATCTGAAGTAACTATGGCGTTGATCACGTCAGTCAGAGTCGCAATGCCCGAAGCATCATCATCAGCTCCCGGTGCGCGGGTGCCCTCCCCAGTACCAAAGCCCACAGTGGAATCCAGATGTGCTCCCAATACCACTATCTCATCAGGATCCGTTTGCCCCTGGATAGTGAGAATAACCGAGGGTTGAGCCCAGCTATGACTATAGAGTTGTACCGACACATCACTGCGAGAACTGGTTAGGTCCTGCCACTTATCCCGAATCCACTCAGCACTATCTACTCCAGTTGTCGTAGTGTAATAACGATTGGTAAAACTCGACAGAGTTTCAATAGTTGAACGAATGTTGGCCTCAGAGATTTTTCCCTGCAGCGCATTGACCACATCGGCATTATCAACCGAGTAATTGGCAACGCTACTCACCGTGCTCACTAGAGGAGACAACTGTGCGGCCCGCGCCTCCTCCAGAGAATCATGCACCATAAAGCCACCACAACGATTGTGGCTATTATGCATAATGGTAGATATATCGGATAAATTACTCTCATTTACCTTCAATATCGTTATATCGTTGCGCTCTCCTTGTGCAACAAGCGGCTGCTTGGATGACAGTGCACTATTTTTTTTCAGGGTTTGATAACCGTCGCTACCAATGGTTATCCACAACTCCTGTGCCAAAGCAATGCCAGGCATTGCCAGAAGCCCTATCAGCGATGTACGAATCATTTTTTTCATTATCTTCTCCACATTGATTTATTCCCCCTGCGCAAATCGGCATATCCCAGAAAAACACAAGCGGGCACCGTACAGCCATGCAAAAAACTTGCACAAACAGCAATGCCGGAAATCAACAACCTTTAAATAATGAACATACTATCGAACTTGATGACGCAACCTGCCTTAAAAGGAAATACTACAGGTCATCCAGAATTATTTTTATTATTTAAATTTTTAAAAGCGCGGGAAAACAAGTAAAACCAACTTGATTAGCTGGCAACCCAAACCGTAACACAGACAAACAAATACTGAAATAATTTAGCAGTATTCATCAAAAAATAAATCATAAATTTTAAGAATAAACCAAAACCAGTAATTTAATAATATTAAAGAACTGCTAATAGCGATACGCACTAGGAATAACCCTAAAAAGCAACATCCAGAAATCTCACGCTTAGAAAAACCCCAATAAATAAGAGAAAAATAAAACATCTTCGAATATAAAATATGCCATGACCAAATCATTCGGGTAACTGCAATGCATAACTTATTTGATTAGTAAAATTGAGCGAGAAATTAGACATTAACCAGGAACACTTGAGTAGTTCCTGGTCACTCAGCTGCAATACACTCACCCACCCCACATAACATACTCAATAGTCAGTCAAGTTACTTTTGATACCTATAGTCATCGCTCACCAGCTGGCGTGCTTTCACATCATATATCCACTAGAAACTGGCAGGGATAGGTAGAAGCTGACTCATCCCTATTCTGGGTATACTCAGGAAAGCCTGCTCCCCACAGATAAAACTATCGATCTGCGGTATCTGCTCCATCTCCCTGCCTCCGGGTAATGCCCAACGGAGCGGCGTTGAGCCTGTATCACCTCAAGGAAAACCATCTACTTCAGCATCGTATTGCCATATGCCAATCTGAACCTCCCAAACCAGCTCAATATCTAACTCACCCAAAGCTTCTTCAATGATCTTCAGCCTACAGTCAGGTTCTCTCGATTAAGCTGCCCCAATATCCAGATAACAGGACGTAACAGTGCAGTTAAGATACGGAATCCTCCTCGCCGCCTTTCCCATTCTGATTACGGGTTGCGCCACAATGAGTAAAGATGAGTGCCAGCTGGCAGATTGGCAGGCTGTGGGATACGAGGATGGTGCTGCGGGCAAAGATTTGAGTTATATGGGTAGGCGCCGTGAGGCGTGTGCAAAATATGGTGTTCAGCTCAATAGTAATATCTATCGACGTGGACGCGATGACGGGCTTGAGCTTTTTTGTACCGAGCTACGCGGCTTTGCCGAAGGGCGCTCTGGGGAAAACTATAATGGTGTCTGCCCGGCAGACCTGGAAGGACTGTTTCTACGTGGTTATGATGCCGGTCGCAATATTTTTGTGGCACAAAGTGCAGTGGCAGAGCTGGAAGTAGCAATTCACGATTTAGAGTTGGAGCGTGAGCATATACAGGATGATATAACAGAGATGGGCACCCTTATCGTGCTTGATGAAACTAGCCGGGATGAGAGAATCACATTGCTGGCAGATATTGCCCGCCTGAAAGTACGTCACATAGAACTGGGACTCGAAATTGATGATCTCATTTTCTCCCTGGCCCAACGGCAAGCTGAGTACCAGAGTGTCCTCGCCAGCTCACCTTATCAATAATAATAACCTAGCAAAACCTCCCAGCTCTAAGGCATCTCATTTAAGGATGCCTTTTTCCACAGCTCGGTTAAGCTTCCCCTCTATCACCGACCATAAATCCCCACTGCCTTCACCAATTCGGCTATTCAGGGAAAACACTTGTTCTTTATTTATATCATGCGCCCTCCAAGTATGACCGTCACCATAGAGATTTTGCAGTAGCGGTGGAACCCGGTCAATCGCACGGGCAAAGCGTGATTCCGCGGTATCACCAGCCTCAAACTCCCGCCATAAATGCAGGTATTCCTCCCCATGGCCATCAGGCAACTTGGACAGTAAGCGTTTTACCCCCTCTTGTTCCAGCGCTTTTTGCTTGTCAGTTTCTGCCTGATATACAATCATATCGCCAGCATCTATTTCACCCAAATCATGGATTAACAGCATCTTGATGACACGGTCAATATTGATTGATTCATTGGCATAGTCTTTTAACATCAACGCAGCCAAACATACATGCCAGCTGTGCTCGGCTGAATTTTCACGGCGGTTTAGTCCTACAGGGCGGGTCTGACGCAATATATCTTTCAGTTTTTCCACTTCCACCAAAAATTCAAGGGTCTGTTCAATTTCCTTCATAACACATCCTTACCTTTCACTATCAGCTGAAATGTTAATCTATAATTTCCAGGTATCAATTTAGGCCGAAAGGCGCTTTCCCTCCAGACAAATCTTTAATCCTACTGAACAATGTACAGAACAAGAAAAACCTGAAACACCATAAGCAATAAAAATAATATTTAGCAGGCTTGTTATACCCCTCTCAAAAGTCAGCCCTCAAGCTTAACAATAAACAAAGCCAGGCAATCCCATATTCACCTAGTGAAAAATATTTCCTGCAAAGATTACTCTTTGACTTTTCCTCGCATCGTTTTCACTTGAGAGCGCCTATTTTTACTTTGTAGCCGTCTCTCTTTTGCTCCACGGCTAGGTTTGGTGGGAATGCGGCGCTTAGGAATTTCCGCTGCTTGCTCAATCAACTGCTGTAAGCGTGACAAGGCATCTTCTCGATTTTTTTCCTGAGTACGGAAATTCTGGGCTTTTATTACCACTGTACCATCGGAGGAAACCCGCCTATCGCTTAATTGCAGTAATCGCTGTTTTATCTTTTCTGGAAGTGATGACGCAGGGATGTTAAAGCGAAGATGAATAGCACTGGAAACCTTGTTAACATTTTGGCCTCCCGCGCCTTGGGCGCGCACCGCACTGAACTGCACTTCATCCAAAGGTACCTGGATTTTTCGCCGGGCATTCAACATATCACTCCCAATTCTATAAAAACAATCAGCTCGCGCTTGCTTCTGAAAAGCACTTATGCAGTTTAAGGTAATTTCTACTTAACGGTGAAAAAAGCCACAGGTTCGGTACCTAAGTACCTATTATTTCTGCCAGAGTACTTTACACGATGAAGGTCCAGCGCCTAACTGCGAAGCGAGTAATTTTAGAGTTACTACGCATTTACCTAAAAACAATCATTCAGTACTATTGCGCCACTTTTGTAGAGTGCCTCTCAAAGCCACTTCAACACTGACGTGACCACGCAGACAGCCTCTTTGACCGTGACTTATTTTATTGTCCTGGTCAAATCCGCTAGTATTGCCAAGCTTCCTTGAGGTACAGGAACAAAAAACAATAAAGACGTACACCCCGTTGTTTCCTCTGGACTCCTCCCGATGTCTCCCTGGGTGTGCGATTACCGCGACTAGGAGAAAACCATGCCCAACGTCAAACGCAGCCTCGCGGCCGCTATTGCACTTGTGACCATGACCAGCGCCTCTGCATTTGCAGAGGAATCAGCTTTTAGCCAGGTTATTGCCTTTGGTGACAGTCTGACCGACGTAGGCAACTACGACGTATTTACCAATGGTGGTGATGCCAACGATATTGCCATCAATATCCTTTCTCAAAATCTGGGACTGGGACCTGTGACTGCTTCCTGCTCTGGAATGCAATCTCCTTTCTGCCTACCTGTTGTTGATCCAGCACTGAGCACTGCAGAACTTGAAGACTCAGTTTCAATGCAGGTTACCAGCGGTGCACTGAATGCTGGAAGTGTTTGGGCTGTAGGTGGCCACAAAGCTGCTGATGTATTAATGAATGTAATCGGCACCGAGAACTACACAGCTTTCCTTGAAGCCAATGGATTGCAAGATAGCCCTGCCCGACACAATGTCCTCAGCGCGCTGATGCCCCATGTGGGAGCTGATGGCCTTCCAGCCTACCCAGAACCTCAGCTTTTGGGCCTACTGCTTCTTAAACAGGAAGAAGCTAAGCAACTGGCAATAAAAGCGCAAACTGCACAATCACAAGGTGATTTGGCCACTGCACTTGCTCTAGGCGAGCAAGCGAAAGCAGCCAAGAACGAAGCTGAACAAGCATTACAAGCCATTATTGCCTCCACCGGTACCTCTGGAAACCCACACCCTTTGGGCCGGGGCTACCTGGAAACCACCTCTGGAACAGCTGATGCCAATGCCCTCTACTGGGTCAATGGCGGTGGCAACGACCTGCTGAGTGGCTTCCAAAGTGTCGCTGACGGTGAGATGAGCCTGGACGAAGCTACCGCTGAAATCGGTATCGCCTCCGCTATGCTGGCAACTGCAGCCGGCGCCCTGTCTGGCGCAGGCGCCAACTATATTCTGGTATCCAATGTACCCGATATCAGTAAAACACCTGCTGTTTATGCAGCAGCTAAAGAAGCTGTTGAATCCAGCGAGAGCGCAGCTCAACTTGAGGCAGCCGTAGCCGCAGGCCTGATGACACAGGATGAAGCCGACGCAACTCTAACGGCTGCCATTGATGAGGTTCTGGTAGATGCCAGTAGAGCCTCCGAAGCCTTTAACGCCAGCCTGCTAGCCCAAGCCAAAGATATTGACGGCGTGCTGATGGTCGATCAGGCCGGCCTGCTCAAGGTAGCACTGGAAAACGCTGGCCAGCTGGGCCTTTCCGCTGAGTTCGACCAAAGCCAGTACTGCTACGACGGCAGCGGTGGTGAATGTATTGAGCACCCGGTTTACGGTATCAGCCAGGATACTGCTGACGCCTCCAAACTGGTCTTCAACGACACAGTACACCCTACCCAGGTTGGCCAGCAGGTACTCGCCGACTACTATACCGCCATCGTGAACGCGGCCCAGGTTGCCGGCCAGTTGCCCGATATCGGTGCCCAGGCGGCCCGCACCCACACCAACAGCCTGGATGAAAACCTCGCCGGCGTACGTTACAGCCAGGCCCAAACTGGCGTGTTTGTGGGCAGCGTCTTCGGTGACATTGATTACGATAACGGTTTTGCCGCAGATATGAGCGGAGATAGCGATGCCAACCTGATCGGTATGACTTATGCTCTGCGTGACAATCTCGAGCTTGGCTTGGCAATAAGCCGCTCCGATATCGATGTGGATAATGCCCGTTCCGATATCGAGTCTACCTCTACCAACTACAGCCTGTTTGGTCGTTTCCACCACGATATTTTCTTCGTAGAAGGTAGCGCGACCCTGACCGATGTCGATTTTGACCAAGTGAATCGTGCCCTGACCCTCGGCAACAGTTTCTCGTCTGAACTGGAGGGGGATACCTCTGGTGAGAACACTACCCTGAGCCTGACCGCCGGTGCCAACCTGTTTAGTTATTCCAGCTTCCAGTTTGGTCCCTTCGTTGGCGTAACCAAAGCCACCATGGAAGTGGACGGCTATACCGAAGATTCCATCGAAGGCTTTACCTATACCAACCAGGCCGGCAATGAGTTTGACCCTCTGGGTATGAACTACGGCGACCAGGAACGTCGTTACACCACCATGCGTTTTGGCGCCTTTGCCAACAAAAGCTGGAACACCGTTAATGCCTACGCCCAGATCTGGTATGAGGATACTCGTGGCAACGACGAAGACACCCTTGAGGTGGGCGTTAAGTCTATGGCGGGCAACATGAATGCCATGCCCAGCTACTCCAGCGTGGACCAAGGACTCTTCGACGACGGCATGGGCTTGATCGCTGGTATTCGCTGGCAGGCGGCTGAGGCCATCGCCCTGAGTGCGAATGTGACCTCTCGCCCAACGGCAGAGACTGCATCCGTAAACGTAACCTACCGCTTCTAATCCGGCGATAGTGTTTCCGTTTGTGCCCCCCGATTTGGGGGGCACTCTTCCCTCCCCCCGCTCCCCTCTTTGCTACTAACTCTTCACAAACACTCGCCAAGAAGTGCCTCCCAAGGCAAAATAAGTGCCCAATTCACTCACTAACTGGGCCCAATATGTTTCAAATAAATACGCCCAATCTGGTTTTGCTCGAGCTTGGCACTGGCGATGCAGATCTAATGCTCAACTTGCTTAACGATACCGATTTTTTACGAAATATCGGCGATCGCGGTGTGCGCAACCTGGAACAGGCGGGTGAATATATTCAGGCTGGCCCTGTCGCCATGTATCGACAACACGGTTTTGGCCTTTATAAAGTACAGCTTAGTGATGGTACCCCCATCGGCACTTGCGGCCTGATCAAACGCGACGGCCTTGATGATGTAGATATTGGCTTTGCCTTCCTGCCACAGTACCGCGGTAGAGGCTACGCCCTGGAGGCCTCACAAGCCATAATGCGCCACGGACATAAAGCCTTGGGCTTGGCGCGTATTGTCGCTATCACCCGCCCTGACAACACCCCCTCAGTGAAGCTATTGGAAAAGATCGGGCTAAAGGCTGAAAAGAGAATCACCATGCCAGGAGAGACTGAGGCGCTGCTACTGATGGCCTGGGAAGCGAATACAGAAAGAGATTATATAAAAGAGGAATAGGCGCAAAGTTTTTACATACTCAGAAGTTATTAAAAATCTTGTTTCAGCTCCAGCCCTCGGCATTATTTTTTTCTAGTATCGAAAAATTTACCCGTAAACCAATACCTTACAAAGATTGTGGTTACTTCGTTGACATGCTGAAGAGCTGGGCTAGTCTCCTTCTTACCAACCAGGAGAAGACAACCATGATTATCGCGACAGATATGCCTGAAGTCAGCAAATGTGCCGCTACTCAATGCGCCTACAATGCCGATGACGCTTGCCACGCCAGAGCGATTACAATCGGCGATGGGGCAGATCCCGATTGCGATACATTTTTCACCAACTCAAAACATACACGCAGCTCTCGCACTGCTGGCGTTGGCGCCTGCAAAATGGAGGACTGCAAATTCAATGATGACTTTGAGTGCTCCGCCGAGAGTATTCAAGTTGGACACACTGGCAAATCGAATAACTGCCTGAGTTACACTCATTAAGCGGGCGCAACTACTCCAGCCTCAATCAAAAATCTTATAGCCCAATTTAAAAAGCCCGACAAAAATCATTTGCCGGGCTTTTATTTCTATGCGTATTAATAAGCAGGCTAATTTAACTTTCCCACCAGCCTCAATTCACTGCCTGCAAATCTGCTTTTTCTTTCTGTAGGCTGTCACTACCTCGTGGCTCCCACACAATACCTTTCACATCGGAAAACTGCCTGAATAAATCTTTATAGTGAGCATCCAATACTTTTCGTTTGATTTTCAGAGTTGGGGTAAGGAATTCATTTAAAGGAGTCCACTCCTCCTTGCAGATAAACATCGTCTTGATACGTTCGTGATGGGGTAAGCGCTCATTAACCGATTCCAATACTCGGTGAAGTTGTTCATTGACCTCGGCGCGGGGCATTCTCTCTGCAGTTTCAGACAGAGTAGCTAGCATTACCGGCTGATCCATACCATGTCCCAAAACGCACAGTTGTGCCAGAAGAGTCTCGTTGCCAAAGTGGCCCTCCAGTCGGCTGGGCTGGATAAACTTCCCTTTGCTGGTTTTAAAGGTTTCGGAAATTCTCCCGGTAATATGTAACAGCCCATCCCCATCAATATAGCCTGAGTCTCCGGTGTGGTAATAGCCATCACGGATAACTTCCGCTGTTTTCTCAGGCTCCAAGTAATAGCCCTTCATAAGGGAGCCACTCTTGAATAATATTTCTCCCTCATCAGAAATCTTCAACTCACAGCCATGGTATGTTTTGCCTACCGTACCCGGTACGGGGTCCTCTCCAGGCAATACAAAGCAACCGTAAATAAAATTTTCTGTCATGCCGTAACCATCGGCGATCTGCATGCCCATACGCTCATACCAGCGCAACAGCTCTATGGAAATAGGTGAAGCTCCCGTTACCAGCATCCTCGCCTGATCCAGACCAAGTCCAGCACGCACCTTGTTCTTTAGCCAGCTACTGAGCCCTGGTATGCGCAGTAAAACATTTTGTAGCGCGGGCGGAATTTTTTCATCAATGCCTTCTTTAAACTTGGTCCACAACCTGGGAACCGAGAAAAACATTGTAGGCCGGGTAAGCTGTAAGTCCTCTAGGAAAGTATCCAGGGATTCGGGGAAGTGTACCGGGGTGCCCGAATAGAGACAGTGAAATTCAACCAGAATACGCTCTGCAGCATGGGCTAGTGGCAGATAGGAAAATACGCGATCGGAATCATTGAACCCATAGCCCCGAATCATATTTGGCACAACAAAAATGACTGATGACCAGGTATGCATAACGCCTTTCGGGTTTCCAGTCGTCCCGGAGGTATACATTATGGTGAAAAGGTCATCCTCATTGAATACCGGGCTCTCCTCGTAACGCTCACTGGAGTTAATAATCTCCTCCAGCTCTTTATCACAGTGGACTTCACAGCGTTGAATAGCCACGCTCGACAAAGTGTCAGCTACCTCCTGCAACGCAGCATTGTTATCGGTGGCACCACAGAAAAGGATTTTTGATTCAGAGTGCTGCAAAACGTAGGACATGGAAGAAGCAGATTGCCCAGGATATAAGGGGACACTGACCATCCCTGCCAGCATGATACCTACATCGACAATAATCCAGTCGGCGCAGTTTTTCGCGTGAATAGCGATACGGTCTCCGGGCTCAAATTGACTGCGCAGATAACCGGCAATTCTCCGGGACCTATCCATTACTTCACGCCATGTATACTCACGCCACTGGCGACGTTGCATCTGGCGGAGAAATACCGTTTCCGGCTCTTCGGCCTCTCTCTTATAAAGAAGCTCCAGAGGCTGGAGGCCCTTCACCTGCTCGTATCGTTCTTCCGGGGTCATCGCTTTCCTCACTCATTATTGTGTTTATTGTGATTTGGTACGTTCCAGCGCTCTCCATATCCTGCACCCAGGTACTACATGGATTCGGCGTACTGCGTCTAAGGTATTCACCCAAAGTGCCGCTTCGAACTAAATTACCACTTTAGCCTGCCATGGAAAGGCCCTTTTCCGGGAAATGGCAGTCGTGACACATAAGAAAGGCAGAATCTTCTTATCTTTATTGTTGATTCAAAGTTACTGAAGTTCAGTGATTAGTGCAATTCCTCACCTCCATCAGGAAACTTCAATTCTTCTTGAATTAAAATAGACTGACCAGTCTCAATCAAAAAAGAAGTTAGACAAAGTAAATCATACTTTGGGGCATTACAGCTTTCAGCCCAATTAAGGAGCTTGACTTTTGGTACCCAGTCACCCCCAAAGAAACCACCAGCTAGCTCACAAGTAAATCAAAATCGATACCAATCTACTGTATAACCCCTTAACGGTAGACTCTTTAAAAGGAGCAATATTCGACAACCTTAAATTTTTTATAGCCAAAAAAATGAGACTGCACAAAAACAAATAACCAATAAAATAGAAAGACCAGGTTTATTTCGAGAAAACATTCTCATAAATCAAAAATCTAGTTTGTCATACAATAGATCTTTTGACAGCCCCTCATACAATCGAAAAATCGAGATCTATTTCAGTCCGAAATCCCGTTCAGCCTGATAGAGAAGTTATTTCAGTTTTTTATATATAGCCGAATTTTAGCTATCACAACTTAGTGAGTATTGGAGGGCTGGAAAACAGGAGAGGCCTATTAGAGGGAAAATTTCAACAACACACCTTACAAGCATCAGGTAGAGGAAATTAACAAAGGGAATAAAACAGGAAGAAAAGGACAACCTCAAAATATACGAATAAAGAAGTAAGCTAAAGGCAAATGGGGTTCCTCCCATTTGCCCCTCCGAAATACTAACCTACCTTTTCCCCATGCGCCTGCTTATCAGCATGGTAAGAAGAGCGCACCAAGGGGCCACAAGCAGCGTGCTTGAAACCGATTTTTTCAGCATAACGACGATACTCTTCAAACTCATCCGGGTGTACATAGCGCTGAACAGGCAAATGCTCCTTGCTCGGCTGTAAGTACTGACCGATGGTGAGCATATCGATATCGTGCACACGCATATCGTCCATCACTTGGAAGATTTCTTCCTTTTCTTCACCGAGTCCCACCATCAGGCCGGACTTGGTTAATACATCCGGGCGACGTTTTTTGTATTCCTGTAACAGTTTCAGAGACCACTTGTAGTTGGCACCTGGGCGGGACTCCCGATAGAGGCGGGGTACAGTTTCCAGGTTGTGGTTAAACACATCCGGCGCTTCCTTTTCCAGAACATCCAATGCCGCATCCATACGCCCGCGGAAATCCGGGGTAAGGATTTCTACCTGCAGGTTTGGTGAAAGATCGCGGGATTCACGGATACAGTCGGCAAAATGCTCTGCACCACCATCGCGCAAATCATCACGATCAACCGAGGTAATTACCACATAGCGCAAGCTCATAGCTGCAATGGCTTCCGCCAAGTTTTTCGGCTCTTCCGGGTCCAGGGGGTTAGGTTTACCGTGGCCCACATCGCAAAATGGGCAGCGACGTGTACATATTTCTCCCATGATCATAAAGGTGGCAGTGCCACCACTAAAGCACTCACCCAGGTTCGGGCAACTGGCTTCCTCACAGACGGTAGAGAGCTTTTGCGAGCGCAGGATACTCTTGATACGGTCCACTTCTTTAGACGCGGGCACTTTGACTCGAATCCAATCCGGTTTGCGCAGGACGGTATCACTGGCTATTACCTTAACCGGGATGCGCTCGACCTTCTCACCATCACGGAGTTTCTCCCCCTGCTGGAGGCGACGGGTGCGCTTTACCGGCACCAGATCGGGTTTATCAGCCATTACTTAATTCCTGCTGTTCCGCGCTCAGTTGCGCCAAAGTATATTCATCTAGCGGCTGCCACTCTGCCGGTGACAACTCAAGAGTACGCAATAATTCACGCACAAAAATCTCTGCCACCTGTTGCCAGCTGGGCAGCTCCTGCAGTAATTCCGCCATCTGCACCATTTGCATACCGGCGTAACCACAGGGGTTGATACGAAGAAAAGGGGCAAGGTCCATATCGATGTTGATGGCGATACCATGGAAGCTACAACCACGGCGCACACGCAGTCCAATTGAGGCAATTTTATTGCCGCTGCGCGGACCATCAGTCAGGTAAACTCCCGGTGCATCTGCACGGGGCGCTGCCGCGATGCCAAATGTCGCGAGCATCGCCACGGTGGCACATTCCAGCGCAGTAACCAAGTCGCGTACGCCAATTTTGGCCCGGCGCAGGTCCAACAGCGGATAAACCACCAACTGGCCGGGGCCGTGATAGGTAACCTGTCCACCACGATCCACCTGGACCACGGGGATATCACCAGTATTCAGCAGATGCTCAGCTTTACCGGCCTGCCCTTGGGTGAACACTGGCTCGTGCTCCACACACCAGATTTCATCAGCGCTGTTGTCATCGCGCACATCGGTGTAGCGGGACATAGCCTGCCAAACGGTCTCGTAGTTCCGCCGGGCGAGATTGCGCACAATGGTCATCAGAGCACCATATGAACCGCAGGGTGCTCTTTCAGCTCCTCAAACAGGGCTTTGAGCTGGTCTTCACCGGTAGCGAGGATAAAGAATGTCATCGAAGTGAATTTACCGGTACTACTGTCGCGCAGGGTAATCCGATCCTCTTCCAGCCCAGGGGCATGGCGGCGCATCACATCCAGCACAAATTCGTGCGCTTGATCATTGGCATCCCGCACCACTTTGACCATATAGTCTTCGCAGGGAAATTCAATTTTCGGGGGTTGCTGATTGGGGTCTTGGCTCATACCGCTCTCCGAGGTCCGGCTGTCAGATATCGAGAAAAAGCTTAGGCACAGCCGGGCGGCGATTATACAGCGAGCGGTGTATAGAGGACAGGGAGTAACGGGGGAAGTGGACAGGGATTTCGGGGAGCTGGCCAGGGGCGGCTGGGAAACCACCCCGGCTTAAACGGCTTGATAAAACTCAGCTGAAGAAACCTATGACAAAGCGCTTGATGGAATCCCACATACGCTTGAAGAAGCCAGCACGCTCAACCTCCTCGGCGGCAACTGCTTTCACATCGGCAACGGTCTGTCCATCCAGGGTCACAACCACTTTGCCCACAGGCTGTCCCTTCTTGATCGGGGCTTCTAATTCGCCCTCTACGATCAGGTCAGCTTTGATGCCCTCCTCTCCACCACGGGGGATAGTGACGAAGATATCTTTTTCTACTGCGATACCTACACTGGGCTCCTTACCGCCCCAGACACGCTCAGTTTGCAAGACCTCGCCCTGACCATAAACCTTGTGGGTCTGGTAGTAACGGAAACCATAAGCCAGTAACTTCTGGGTTTCTGAAGCGCGTTTTTCATCACTGTCAGTGCCAACTACGATGGCAATCAGACGCATTCCACGCTTCATCGCCGAGGCTACCAGGCAGTAACCAGCCTCTTCCGTATGCCCGGTCTTGATACCATCGACAGCAGAATCGCGCCACAGCAAGCGATTACGATTGGGCTGGTTAATACCGGAGTAGCTGAAATACTTCTCAGAGTAGATATCGTAGTGCTCCGGGTGATCCATAATCAGCGCGCGGGCCAGGACACCCAGATCGCGGGCAGTGGTCAGGTGGCCTTCCGCCGGCCAGCCAGTGGCATTGACGAAGTGGGTGTTCTCCATGCCCAACAGCTCAGCCTGCTGGTTCATTACCTCGGCAAAAACTTCCTCGCTGCCAGATACATGCTCAGCCAGGGCGATACTGGCATCATTACCGGACTGGATAATTACACCGCGCATCAGGTCGATAACCGGGACCTGGTCGCCAACTTTAACAAACATCTTCGAGCCGCCCTTGCGCCAGGCCTTCTCTGAGATGCGTACCTTGTCCTCTTCCTTAACGCTACCCTTCAGAATTTCTTCCGAGACAATATAGGCCGTCATCATTTTGGTCAGACTGGCGGGGGGAACCTGTTTATCAGCATCCTGTTCCACCAATACCTGACCGGTATTGGCATCCAGCAGCAGGTAGGAAGTGGCCGCCAACTGAGGTGGAGCCGGGATAAGTGATTGCGCCTGGGCCAGGCCCGCACAAAGCATCAGGAAAGAACAGGCGATAATCCGTGTGATCATAGGTGAGAGTCTCGTTAATCCTCGTGTTCGTAGGCTGGCTGTTAACCCAATATCCATTTTAAAAGATTAATACACGACCACGATTTATCATCAAAGGTCGCCAGCCAGTAATACTGACAAAATACAAGAAAATTCACGCCAATGCGCAGTATTTTGTGAACGGCAATTTAGTTGACCGTCGCTCGCGACAACAGTCATTGACTACCTGGGCACTTTTGCAAGGCCCCTGAAACAACAACCCAGGTTACTTATTCGTATACCACCTGGGGGTCACCAAGCTGGTTTTCCTGAACAGTTTCCCGCGCAGTAGCCAGGGCCCTCTGCTGAGAAATAGGTCCAATACGGACCCGATAAAAGGTTTTGCCACTGCGCTTTACAGGACTGACAGACACAGGATAGTCAATTGACGCAGCCAGTTGGGCACGGACCTTGTCTGCCTGGCTGGCATTGCTATATGCACCAACCTGGAGATAGGTGTTTTCAGGCAGCTGTATCGTCGTATCCTGCGGCAAGCCCCCTATTACATCACCGGCCAGCAAAGTCTCGGTTACTGGTGGCAGTGAAGCCGGGTCCAGCGCTTCCACTTCCACGCGGGCCACCCCCTTATCCACATAACCCAATTTCTGAGCGGCAGTATAACTTAGGTCGATAATGCGCCCATGTACAAAGGGGCCCCGATCATTTACGCGCACAATAATACTGCGGCCATTATCTAAGTTGGTTACCTTGGCATAACTGGGTAGGGGCAGAGTTTTATGTGCCGCGGACATAGCGTACATATTGTAGATTTCGCCATTAGCCGTGCGGCGGCCATGAAACTTGGTACCGTACCAGGAGGCCTGGCCACGCTCCTTATAACCTTTGACGGCGTCACGCACATGATAAGTGACACCTCTTACCTTGTAAGGGGATTTATTACCGGCCGGACCGATAGGCTCGCGTACAGGGGTAGGCTGTGGCGTGGCCAACATATTCACTGGCGCCGACGGTCCACTATCCTTTACACGGTCAAAGTCCGGTTTGGCCTGCTTGCCAGGCTGGGTTTGCGGCCCCCCACAGGCCACTAAAAACAGGGCAGCAAGAAGAACTCCACGCCGCGTATTGCACTGAAACATAATTCCCCCGGCGCGCGGCAACCTGAGGCTGCCGTCTCCTAACCGCTATTATCTGAAACTGCTTAACAAAATAAAAAGTATTCGATTACAGGCGGCACCTTTGGTTCCCCAACAGTGGTAACTTTTGCCTGTGCGCAGCTTTTGCGCCCTGCTCAGGATTTCCCGCCACGCGCTTTGACGATTTCCTGGGCCAGCTCGTTAACCGCCATAGCGTAGAGGCGGCTGCGGTTGTAGGTGGTAATGGTGGAGAAATTATTAAGTCCCAACCAATACTGCTTGCCCTGCTCTGTCTGCAGCGAGAAAACGATAGCCGGCATTTCCGGCGCTACCTGACTGGTAGCGTTGAAACCCTTCTCCGCCAGCTCTCCTACTGTCCATTCAGGCTGCAGAGTGTCATTGACGATAGTCATATCTGCATTGGGGCGGGGGCTCGCCAGTACCGTTACCGGCTCACCCGGTTTCCAGCCGTGTTTGGCTAGGTAGTTGGCCACGCTGCCAATTGCGTCAGTGGTGTTATTCCAGATATCCACCTTGCCGTCATTGCTGAAGTCCACGGCATAGGCGCGGTAGCTCGAAGGCATAAACTGGCCATAACCCATGGCCCCGGCATAGGACCCCTTCAGCGCAAGGGGATCCATTTCCTGATCGCGGGTCAGGAGCAGATAGTTTTCCAGTTCCTTGGTAAAAAACTGCGAGCGGCGCGGGTAATTGAAGGCCAGGGTGGAGAGGGCATCCAGCACCCGGTAGCCACCCATATTGCCGCCGTATCGGGTTTCGATACCGATGATTGCGACGATCATTTCCGCCGGCACACCGTATTTATTCTCCGCCTCGGCCAGGGCTTCCGCGTTTTTATCCCAGAAGTCAACGCCACCAGCGATACTCTGCGGGGTCAGGAATAATTTGCGGTATTCATACCAGGGCTTGGCCTTTTCCGCAGGTCGCTTGATCGCCTTGAGAATCGAGTCTTTACGTTTGGCTTCACGCATCAACTCTTGAAGCTCTTTGCGATCAAATTGGTGCTCTTGCACCATGTACTCTACGAATTTCTGTGCATTCGCATTGTCACCGTGACCGGGCTCCTGTGCACAGGCGGCCAGGGCCAATCCCATCCCAACCAATAGTCCCGAGGTCCACTTCAAAACGACCGCTCCTATCTTCATCTCGCGTCTCTTTACATCCAGTTATTTAATGGTCAGCGCAGACAGCTATCAAAAGTGCACTCTGCGCCGCTCTGTCCCTACAGCCATGAGGATACCGAATCCAGCCATTAAGGTAATCAGTGAGGTTCCCCCGTAGCTGATTATTGGTAAGGGTACCCCCACCACTGGCAGTAATCCTGTAACCATACCAATGTTTACAAACACATAGACAAAAAAAGTGAGCGTTATACTCCCCGCCAATAAGCGCCCGAACAGGTGTTGCGCCATAAAGCTAATATAGATGCCTCGCGCTATAACCAGAATGTAAAGTAACAGAAGTAACAACACACCGCGCATACCCCACTCTTCCGCCAATACCGCGATAATAAAATCGGTATGGCTTTCCGGTAGGAAATCCAATTGAGACTGGGTTCCCTGCAAATACCCCTTGCCGTAAACACCACCTGAGCCAATGGCGGCTTTGGAATTGAAAATATTCCAACCGGCACCTAAGCGGTCATCATGGGGGTTGAGCAGGGTCAGGATTCGTTGGCGCTGGTAGTCGCGTAATCCCCACTGCCAGATAGGCCAGGCGGAGACCAGTGCACCCAAACCGGCGGCGCCGATCATCTTCCAACTCAGCCCCGCCAGATAAAGTGCAAATAATCCAGAGGCCGCAATCAGAATCGAAGTACCCAGATCAGGCTGACGTACAATCAATGCAGCGGGTATCGCCACTATGGCCAGAGCGCCCAAAACAGTCATCAACGACGGCGGTTGCGCGCGCTGATGCAGGAAGGCAGCCACCATCATTGGCACTCCCAGCTTCATCACTTCAGAGGGCTGGAAGCGAAAACCGGCAATCTCGAGCCAGCGCTGGGCACCCTTGGCGCCAGTGCCAAAAAGCAGTACCCCCACCAGTAGGGCACAACCTCCCAGGTAAGCCCAGGGCGACCAGCGCCGGAAAAAATCCAAGGGAACCTGAGCGACAATAAACATGCCCATAAACGCCAGGCACATAAAAATCGATTGTCGCCGCACATAATTCATATCGCCACCAGAAGCACTGAATAGTACTCCCAAACCTACCGAGGCCAGCACCAACAAAAGCACTAGCAGTGGTACATCGATATGCAGGCGGCGGGCCAGGCTCACCGGTTTTCTGAGACTGCCGTGTGCATCGGACAGTCGGTGGGAAAAATCGCGGCTACCCATTGCCCGCCCCCTCAGTAAAACTCACATCCCGAGCCGTCTTCACCTGTGTCTCGGTGCGTGGCACCCACTCGGCAAACAACTCCCGCGCCACCGGTGCGGCCACCGCACCGCCGGCCTCTCCATTCTCCACCAGGACTGCCACTGCGATACTCGGCTTATCCACAGGTGCGAAAGCTACGAACAAGGCGTGGTCCCGGTGGCGCTCCTGCAACGCTTCAGAATCGTAGCGCGCGCCTTGAGCAATGCCGACCACTTGAGCCGTACCCGACTTGCCGGCAACACGAAAATCCAGATCTTTGCCTGCCCGTTTCCCGGTACCGAAGCTGCGATTGACCACAGCCTCCATCCCCTCGAATACCAGATCCCAGTTGCCAGGGTGGGCTTCCAGGTTATGCAGTATTTCCGCTGGCTGCTCGACACCGTTGATAGTTTTCACCATCTGTGGGCGGTAGTGAGTACCGCGATTGGCAATGGTGGCGGTCATCACCGCCAACTGCAGTGGGGTAGCCAACACAAAACCCTGCCCCAACACCGTATTCAGGCTGTCCCCGGGGAACCAGGGCATCCCCCGTGCGCCGCGCTTCCAATCCCGCGAAGGGAAAAGGCCGGAGCGCTCCATCGGCAGATCGATGCCGGTTTTGGAGCCCAGGCCGAAGTGGGCGGCCATGTCATGCATGCCATCAATATCCCAGCGGTGCGCCATATCCCAGAAATAAACATCGCAGCTCTGTGCCATTGCGTGGATCAGGTCGACCTTTTCTCCGTGACCCCAGCGAATATGGTCGCGGTATATCCGCGGATCATTTGGCAGCTTGTAGAAGCCCGGATCCTTGATTTTGGTCTCGCGGGTGATAAGTCCCGCCTCGAGGCCACCAAGGCTCATCAACGGCTTCAGGGTCGAGCCGGGAGGGTATTGGCCCTGCACGGCGCGGTTAAACAAGGGGACGTCGAGAGAATCACTGAGGGCGCGATAGTCAGCAAAGCTGATTCCGGTCACAAACAAATTGGGATCAAAAGAAGGTTTACTTACAAAGGCCAGTACCCCCCCGGTATTTACATCAATAGCGACCACCGCACCGCGGCGATCACCAAGAGCATCGGAGGCCACCTGCTGCAAGCGCGCATCCAGGTGTAGGGTCAGGGCGGCGCCAGGCTTGGGGTCCTGGCGCTCCAATACGCGTAACACGCGCCCGCGCGCATTGATCTCCACATTTTCATAACCCACCTCACCCAGCAGGGTCTTTTCGTAGGAACGCTCCAGCCCCACTTTGCCAATACTGTTGGTACCGCGGTAAAGGCGCACATCCTCTTGGGTGAAGTTGCTCAAATCGCGGTCGCTGATGCGTCCCACGTAACCAACACTGTGAGCGAATAAATCCCCCAGCGCATAATGACGCACCAATTCTGCCTGCACGGAAACACCGGGCATACGAAATTGATTGACACTGATACGCGCAATTTCCTCTTCACTCAAACGAAAACGCAGAGGCACCGGCTCAAACGGTCGCGGGCGTTTCATACGCTTGCGGAATTTGGCCACATCGCTGTCATCGAGGCGGATCAGGTGACCGATCAATTCCAATGTGGCATCGAGGTCCCGCACACGTTCACGCACGATGGATAGGTTATAGCTGGCGCGGTTATCCGCTAGCAACAGGCCGTTGCGATCGTAAACCAGTCCCCGGGTAGGCGCGACAGAGCGAACCTGGATGCGGTTTTCATCGGACTGGGTCCGGTAATCATCGTAATTAACAACCTGCAGGTTGTAAAAACGTGCGACCAAAACACCCAACAGCACAATCACACCGACGATAGCCACTAACATACGATTGCGAAATAACCGCTGTTCCGTGTGTGGATCCTTGAGGTGGTGGTCGTGAGGCATTGGAATTTATTTGAATGATTTTGACTGGCGCGCGAAAAGTCTAATCGCCCTACATTACCACAGGGCGCGTACGGAGAGAGAACCCCAGTTGGCAAATCTCCCCGCAATTCATCGCAAACGTTTTACTTGTGGTAGGGGTGTCCTGCCAGCAGTGTCCAGGCGCGGTAAATCTGCTCGGCCAAAACTACCCGCACCAGGGGGTGTGGCAGGGTTAGCGGTGACAGGGACCAACGCTGGCGTGCCTTGCCCAGGCACTCCTGGGAAAGACCGTCGGGACCGCCAATCAGTAGGCTGACGTTCCCGCCCAACAATTGCCAGTCGCGCAGCTGACCTGAAAGCTGTTCCGTACTCCAGGGCTTGCCCATCACATCCAGAGCCACTACATGATCACGTGGGCCGAGAGTTGTGAGCATCGCTTCGCCCTCTTTCCTGCGCGCTTTCTCGATCAGCGCAGCAGAGCTTTTCTGGCCGCGCTGCCCCAAAGGGATTTCCACCATTTCCAAGGCAATTTCGCGGGGCAAGCGCTTGGCATATTCTGCGTAGCCTTCCTGCACCCATCCCGGCATTTTTCCCCCGGCGGCGAGAATACGGATCTTCACCTTACTCAGCCCTGGTGCGGATCGCTGCCATCGGCCCCATCGCGGGTATTCGGCGTCATGGACCAGAGTTTTTCCAAGTCATAGAAGTTGCGCACATCTGCCTGCATCACATGTACCACCAGATCACCATAATCTACCAGCACCCACTCGCCCTGTTCTTTACCTTCGACACCAATAGGGCGCACCCCCTCTTTCTTGATCTCTTCCACCACATTATCCGCAAGGGACTTTACCTGGCGGTTGGATGTGCCGGTACAGATCACCAGATTATCCATCACATCGGAGAGTTCGGACACATCCAGGGCAACGATGTCCTTGCCTTTCAGGTCTTCCAGAGCCTTGAGCGCGATATCTTTAATATTTGTCATAACACCTTAATTCATTACTGGTCACCAGTGGCGACCGCTTTTGTGTAGAGTTGATGGTCTTCAATATATTGCAGCACTGTAGCCGGCAACAGGAATCGCGGCGACTGGCCGCTGCCAAGTAACTGGCGAATTTGTGTGGCTGAAATAGGCAGCATGGTCTGCTCGCGCAGTACCAGGCGACCAGAGGCCAGCTCGTGTAAATCGGCAAGGGTGCCGCGATGTTGCAACAGCAACTCCGCCAGTTCCGGATTGCCGTTTGCTTCATTCACCTCGGGTAACTGCCAACCCGGCCTGGTAACCACCACCAGGTGCGCAAGCTCCAGCAGGCGCTGCCAGCGATGCCAGCGATGCAGGCTCAGCAGGGAGTCCAACCCCATACAGAAACTCAGTGACACCTGCGGACCCAACTCCGCACGCAGCTCCTCAAGAGTATCCACTGTATAGGTATCGCCGCCGCGGAGCAGCTCCCGCTCGTCCAGTTGCAGCTCGTCACAACCCTGCAGGCCCAGAGCCAGCATCGCACAGCGCTGATGCGAGGAAACTCCAGGAGTTTGACGATGACGCGGCTGATGGCTGGGCAACAGGCGCATTTCATCGAAGCCTAAGGCCTGGCGCAGCTCGAGCGCCATGCGCAAGTGGCCAAAGTGCACTGGATCGAATGTGCCTCCGAAGAGGGCTATGCTGTGCCGCTTAGTCGCCAAAATTACCTCTTCAATGGCTGCCAGGGTTCGATCGGGATTAACGGCGGATATGGCCATCCCCGAACACAATCCACTTCTGCGAAGTAAGCCCCTCCAGCCCTACCGGGCCACGGGCGTGGATTTTATCAGTACTGATACCTATTTCCGCCCCCAAGCCGTATTCAAACCCATCGGCAAAGCGGGTAGAGGCATTGACGATCACTGAACTGGCATCCACTTCCGCCAGGAAGCGGCGGCTGCGGCTGTAGTTTTCAGTGACAATCGCCTCAGTATGTCCGGAACCGTAGCGGGCGATATGGTCCATCGCCGCATCCATATCCGTCACCACCCTAATTGACAGTACCGGAGCCAGGTACTCCTCACTCCAATCACTTTCACTGGCTTCAATGCACTGCGGTAATATCTCGCAGGTGCGAGCACAGCCGCGCAGCTCGACGCCCTTCAGCGTATAGGCCTCAGCTAATCGCGGCAAAATTCGCCCGGCAATATTTTCCGCTACCAGCAGAGTTTCCATCGCATTGCACACACCATAGCGATGGGTCTTGGCATTCAAGGCAATCTCAAAAGCCTTTTGCTCGTCAGCAAGATCATCGATATAGACATGGCAGACACCGTGCAGGTGCTTGATCACCGGCACACTGGCCTCGCGGCTGACCCGCTCAATCAAGCCGGTTCCACCGCGTGGCACAATCACATCCACATAGTCCGGCATGGTAATCAGGGCACCTACCGCTGCCCGGTCGGAAGTGTCCACCACCTGCACCGCCGTTTCCGGCAATTCCACTTCACGCAACCCTTGGGTGATACAGGCGGCAATGGCCTGGTTGGAGTGCAGTGCCTCGCTGCCACCACGCAAGATAGTGGCATTACCGGATTTCAGGCACAGGCTGGCCGCATCAATGGTCACATTGGGACGGGACTCATAAATAATCCCCACCACCCCCAGCGGCACACGCATTTTACCTACCTGAATGCCACTGGGGCGATAGCTGAGGTCTTCAACTTCACCCACCGGGTCCGGTAGGTCCGCGACCTGTAGCAACCCCTCGATCATGCCGTCGATACGCTCATCGTTAAGCTCCAGGCGGTCGAGCAACGCCGCATCCAGGCCGCGCTCACGCCCTGCCTGCATATCTAGCGCATTGGCCTCTGCCAGCTGAATGCGTTGGGCTTCCAGTTGGGCGGCAATCGCCCGGAGGGCGCGGTTCTTACTGTTGGTATCGGCTCTCGCCATCAGTCTCGAAGCAGCGCGGGCGGCACGGCCCATCTGCTCAAGTTTGACGCGGGTGGATTGCAGATCAGTGTTGTCGGTGGTGGTCACTTGGCTCTCCGTGCGAAATCCGATCGGCCGCGAAGTATACCCCAGTGACAATCGGTTTGAACGGCATAAATCTGAGCTCCCACTGCGGCGCTGGAAGCGCTCTCACTCCCTTGTCCAACGGTCCAGGTTCTCGGCGATACTGGCAAGACGCACTAGCGGGTCCTCGACGGCTAGCAACTCCACCCGGGCCTTATCTTCAAGCGGCAGTAACTGGGCGAGCTGCCAGGACAGAGCATCGGCGGAATCGACATTATCGAACTTAAGTGACAACATCTCGGCGCGCTCTTTCAACTCGTCGAGCACCACCATCAGGCCGTCACAATCTACAGGGATAGGTTTAGGCGCATCATTTGGCAACCATTCGACTTCACCCAGTAACAGGCCATCATCGGCCCGCTCGGTACCTGTAATACGAAAGCGGCGCCTGCCAACCACTTGCACATTCAGTAGCCCCCCTTCTCCCTGGCTCCAGTCGACGATACGCACATAGACCCCAAGCGGCCACACTGACGCGTGCCCCACCTCCCCACCGGAGCGAATCAGCACAACGCCAAAGCCGCTATCGCTTTTCAGGGATTCACTAACCAGGTGCAGGTAGCGCTGTTCAAAGATGCGCAGTGGCAGGGTGACGCCCGGATACAGGGCCATATTCAGGGGAAAAAGAGGGATCTGTTGCAATGCGTCTTCTCACTGATTTGCTGATTCTGTAAAGATACCACCAGCAGCGACCCAGCTGCGGTGACAGAAAAGGCGTTTTTACGCCAATCCACTAAACTGCGATGAAGTTTCCGCTTTGTTCAGGCAATTGGCAGTGGCGTGCTCGCCATACACCCATTAAGCTGCTGCCGTTTATCAACCTAATGGAGACTATTGATGCCCACAGCAACAGCCCGCCATATCCTGGTAGAGAGTGAAGACAAGTGCCTGGAGCTGAAGCAGCAGATTGAGAACGGCGCTGACTTCGGCAAGGTTGCCGAGCAATTTTCCCAGTGCCCTTCCGGCCGCTCCGGTGGCGACCTGGGTGAATTCAGCAAGGGAATGATGGTTCCTGAGTTCGACAAGGTCGTATTCTCAGAGGAGCTGCACAAAGTACACGGCCCGGTGAAAACCCAGTTTGGCTACCACCTGCTGGAAATCACCAGCCGCCAGGATTAATTCAGCAAGAATTAACCTACAAATAAAAAGCCGGGCTCAAGCCCGGCTTTTTATTTGTAGGAAAGAAAATCCCCTCAAGCCTTAGCTGCGCCCTCTGGGATTTCAGCTTCCCTTTTGCCTTTATCCACAGAGTCTGCTCCCAGGGGCTTAAACATCACCAGTAATAATGGCAACAGAGTAAGAGACCCGAGTAACGCCGCTGACATTGCCAGCGCGGTCAGCAAACCAAAATAAATCGACGGCACAAACTTGGACAGCGCCAGGATTGAGAAACCGGCAATAATCGTGATCGCTGTGTAGAACATGGCACGACCAATAGTCGCGTGGCTGCGATGCATGGTCGCCAGGTAGTTGCCGTCTTTAGCGAACTCAGCACGGAAGCGGTAAAGGTAATGAATCGCGTGATCTACACCGATGCCTACGGTAATCGCCGCAATGGTGATCGTCATCATATCCAGCGGAATACCTGCAAGGCCCATTCCACCCAACACCACACAAGCCGCCAGCATATTCGGCACCAGCGCGATAATGGCGATCGACAGGGAGCGGAACAGCACCAGGAACATCAGCAGGATACCCACAAATACCGCACCCAGGGTCAGAATCTGGGACTTGAACAGGCTCTGCAGCATATTGTTGTAAAGCACCAGCAGCCCGGTCTGGTGAATATTTTCCGGCGCTATGCCCATCTCGTTGTGGGCGTAATCGTAGATACGCTCGATCAATTCACCGCGACGCAGATTCGGATCGGTTTCCATTACCCTCAGGGTGATACGCGCCTGGTTATTCTCAGCGGAGAGATAAGGATTTACCAGCACGCTGCGGATTTCCGGCGGCAGACTGGTGTTGGCCACTGCCAGCTCAAAGTCATTGAGCTGGCCGCCTTTTAAATCGCGGGCCACCTTGAACAGGGTTGCCAGGGACTGCACCTTGCCAGTTTCCGGCTGCTGTTCCAGGTAATCGTGTAACTGTTCCAGTTTGGTGAGGCCAGCCACAGTAAACCAGTAACTCTGTTCCTGGGACTCCTCTTCTCCACCGAAGGGGTCATCAGAGGCAAAAGGATCTTCCTCTACTGCAAACGGATCTTCTTCCGCCTCCATGGCAAAGGGGTCTTCCTCCCCTTCGAAGGCCGGCTCCTCAATCTCGGGCTTATCGAGGATGATATCCAGAGTTACAGTGCCACCCAGGCGGCGATCAATCACCAGCATGCCCTGGTAGATTTCAGTGGAATCGTCGAAGTAATCAATAAAGCGGTTTTCCACCTTTAACTGTGAAAAACCCACCACACTGACCACTGCCGCCAGCAAGGCAACACCCAGCACCACAAACTTATGGCGCTCGGCAAAACGGGAGAAGCGCAGGGTAAACGCGTGGGAGTTATCCTCGCTCACTCTGCCCTCACGCTTGGGAAGAATCATCAGGAAGCTGGGAATGATCAGGAAAGACAGCACCAGGGCCAGGGTTACCCCCATGGTCATCATCCAGCCGAAATCGATTACCGGGCGAATGCCACTTACCACTAGTGAAACGAACGCAACAATCGTGGTCAGGGCGGTGTACAGGCAGGGTTTGGCCATAAAGCGCACCGTCTGCAACACCAACTGCTCGCGTCCCCACTGAGGGTTCTGCGCGATATATTCGCGGTAGCGCACAGCCAGGTGGATAGTGATGGCCAGGGTAATAATCAGTAGCAGTGCAACAAAGTTGGCCGAGATCACTGTCATGCGCCAGTCGAGCCAGCTGAGTAGGCCCAGGATCATTACTGCGGTAGTGACGCAGGTAAGCAGTGGCAGCAGCACCCAGCGCGGCTGACGGAAGATCAGCAGCAAGGTAAGGATGATAAAGGCGAGGATACCCACACCGAACACTACCAGGTCGCTCTTGATAAACGTAATCATGTCCGAGGTGATCATGGTCACGCCGCCGAGGAACAGTTCCGCCTCGCCTTTATAGCCGGTGAGTATACCGCGCACCTCATCAACCCGCGCCCGCGCTTCCAGCTCCTGGGCAGTTCGATGCTGCAAATAAACAGCGCTCACCTCTTCCAGACGCGCAGTTTCTTCTGGGCTCAAACCTTCTCCATTGCGCTTACGGCGCAGGGCATCGCGCTCGCGCACCAGCTCAATTCCGCGGCTGTCCAGTTTCAGGTTGGCGAGCAGCGCTGTGGTCTGGCCGTCGGGGCTAAGGATCAATTCGCGATAAATGGGACTGGAGAGAAACTCCTGGCGCGCCAGGTCCCTGTCTGTATCCGCTTTGGACAAGGTGCGAATCTCATCCGTGATATCAGTAAGGGACAGCTTGGGACTATAAAGCAGTGGTACATCCAGAATGGTCTGCACGCTGGAAACACCGTCCACTCCAGCCAGTTCATCGCGCAGTTTGCCCAGGGTCTCCAGGGATTGATCGCTGAACAGGTCGCCGTCCTTGTAGCGGTAGGTCACTACAAGAAAGTCGCCACTGGCGTAGCGCTCGGAGATCTCACGGAAGTAATCCAGGGATTTGTCCGCTTCCAGGGTAAGGGAATCCGCGGAAGCATCAATTTTAAAGCGGGGCAGACCGAGGGCCGCCAACAGGGTGAGCAAGCCGACAACCAATAGCACAGCCACCGGCCGTTTGGTCACCAGGTATTCATAGCAGGTCTTGAAAGCTGACAGCATAAGTTTCCGCTTTTATCCAATAAATCAGTGGGCCGCAATGCGGCGCATATTTTGATCGCCCTGGCAGTGGTTAGGCAAATATAAAATTTGCAATCTCACGGCACTATTGGAAATATTTTCAGGGAGTGTCGATATGTCCCAGGTCGCGCCCGGGAAACAGCAGGTCCCGTACGCGCCGCTTGAGCTCTTTTGCTTCGGGAAAGCCGCCATCGCGCTTGCGCTCCCAGATCAAATTTTCACCAATACAGACTTCGAATACTCCTCCAGTTCCGGGTTGCAATGCAACCTGTTGCAAATCATCGGCGAAGGTATACAGCAGTTCCTGGGCCATCCAGGTGGCGCGCAGCATCCAGTTGCACTGCACACAATAGTGAATCGTTATGCTCGGTTTCACAGTTTCAGCCCCCCATTGGCCTATTCACCCCAATATGGAAGTAGCTTCTGTTCTACGCCCAGCTGGTCGAGCAGCCGTGCCACCACAAAGTCGACAATATCCTCAACCGTACTCGGCTTCTGATAAAAACCGGGGCTGGCCGGCAGGATCATCGCGCCCATACGAGTCAGTTTGAGCATATTTTCGAGGTGAATCTCCGAGTAAGGCGCTTCGCGCGGAACCAGTATCAGCTGACGGCGCTCTTTCAGGGCAACATCGGCAGCGCGCTCAATCAGGTTATTGGAAGCTCCGCAGGCAACTGCTGACAGAGTGCCTCCGCTGGCCGGGCAGATCACCATACTGGCCGGCGCACCAGTGCCGGAGGCCACAGGAGAGAACCAATCGCGTTTACCAAATAAAGTCAGCTGGCCTTCCTTCGCAGCAAAGCGGTCGGCGAGAAAGCTCTGTAGGCTATCATCATCCCCCTCGGGCATCTGCAGGTCGGTTTCCGTATTGATCACTACCTGAGCCGCCTCGGACATCAACAACCAGACACGTACGTTGGATGCGAGCAAGCACTGCAACAGACGCAGGCCGTACTGGGCCCCAGAGGCCCCGGTCATCGCCAGGGTAACGGTTTTATCGAAAGTGGGCTGCTGCAAGGTCATTCCCTCGAGTTTTGCGGTAATAGACTTACAATTTTTTTGCCGGGATTGGGGTTCAGACTGGGCGATTGTATTTCTGTTCCAGGGCGCCGATCAGGCGCTGGTGGATACCGCCGAAGCCGCCGTTACTCATCACCACGATATGGCTACCTTCACCGGCGAACTGGAGTACCGATTCCACTCCGCCCTCAATGGTGTCAAAAATGCTCGCAGGTACCGAAGAGTGATGGGTCACTTCCTCCAGAGACCAATCCATCCCCTGGGGCTGGTACCAGAGCACCATATCTGCACCGCTGCAGGAATTCGCCAGTTTGCCCTGGTGAACACCCATGCGCATGGTGTTGGAGCGCGGTTCAATCAAGGCAATAATCTTGTCCCCTCCGACCTTGGCTCGAAGGCCGTTAAGGGTGGATTCGATTGCGGTCGGGTGGTGAGCAAAATCGTCGTAAACACGGATACCGGCTACTTCACCAAGGCATTCCATACGGCGCTTAACCCCTTGGAAACGGCCCAGTGCGGCGGCACTTAACTCCGGCACCACACCCACATGACGTGCCGCTGCCATAGCGCCAAGGCCGTTGAGCACATTGTGTATACCGGTGAGATCCCACTCCACCCGGGCCACCTTGGCACCTGCAAACTGTACATTAAAGCTACTGCCATCCGCCGCAATATCCACCGCGCGCCAGTCACCCATACCAAGGCCCTCCTGGCCGGCTATGCCGAAGCGCTGCACCTCGCTCCAGCAGCCCTGTTCCAGCACCTGTTCCACATTTTCCTCAGCAGCTGAAACAATCAGACCATTTGCCGGCACTGTACGCACCAGGTGGTGGAACTGGCGCTGGATCGCTGCCAGGTCATCAAAGATATCCGCGTGATCGAATTCCAGATTGTTGATAATGACCGTGCGCGGACGGTAGTGCACAAACTTGGAACGCTTATCGAAGAAGGCGGTATCGTATTCATCCGCCTCTACTATAAAGAAGGGAGATTCCCCCAGGCGCGCCGAAACACCAAAATTACCCGGCACGCCACCGATCAGGAAACCCGGCTGCATATCCGCAGCTTCCAAAATCCACGCCAACATACTGGCTGTGGTGGTTTTGCCATGGGTACCGGACACCGCCAGTACCCAGCGCCCGCCGAGAAAATGGTCACATAGCCACTGGGCTCCAGAGGTGTAGGGCAGCCCCTTCTCCAGTACAGTTTCCACTGCAGGATTACCGCGGGACATGGCGTTGCCAACAATCACCAAATCCGGTGCCGGCTCCAACTGACCCGGGTCATAACCCTCGGTGATCTGGATACCCGCCTGCTGCAACTGAGTGCTCATGGGAGGGTAGACATTAGCGTCACTGCCGGTGACCCGGTGTCCTTCGGCCACGGCCAACTGGGCCAGGCTGCCCATAAATGTGCCGCAAATACCTAAAATGTGGATATGCATGGCGGAAATCTGTACTCCTGCTGGTTGCGGCGCAAGCTTAACACGGCAAAACAGGCCAGTAATTGCCAAATCCCCCGTTTGCCATGCAATTTAATCGCTATTCCATTAGACTCCGCCCCCGCACTGATCGGCCTCATCCCCTGTACGGTGGTAGGAGTTTTCCAAAACGGCCGACACCCGATACAAGCTCCCGGAATCCCTCACTGGTGCAAAAGTAACAATGAGTACCAAGCGGACAACCGGATCGGGTTACCTCCCTAGATTTCTATGAAAACAGGATAACCATGTCGAAGAAGAACGCCTTTTACGCGCAATCCGGTGGCGTAACTGCCGTGATCAATGCCTCCGCCTGCGGTGTAATTGAAGCTGCGCGTGAGAACCAGGACAAGATTGGCAAAGTCTACGCGGGGCTGAACGGTATTCTCGGCGCGCTGCGCGAGGAGCTGATCGACGTGAGCCTGGAGAGCGTGGAAGATATCTCTGCATTGCGCCACACGCCGTCCGGTGCCTTCGGCTCCTGCCGCTACAAGCTGAAGAGCCTGGAAGAAAACCGTGCGGAATACGAGCGCCTGATCGAAGTCTTCAAGGCCCACGATATCGGTTACTTCTTCTATAACGGTGGCGGCGATTCTGCAGATACCTGCCTGAAAGTATCCCAGCTGTCCGAAACCATGGGTTACCCCATCCAGGCCATCCACATTCCCAAAACTGTGGATAACGACCTGCCGCTGACCGATAACTGCCCCGGCTTCGGCTCTGTAGCGAAATACGTAGCAGTTTCCACCAAGGAAGCCGCCATGGATGTAGCCTCCATGTGCGCCACCTCCACCAAGGTCTTTATTTTGGAGGTGATGGGTCGCCACGCGGGTTGGATTGCCGCTGCCGGTGCGCTGGCCCAGGAAGAACAAGGCGATGCCCCACATATTATCCTGTTCCCGGAAGTGGCCTTCGATAAAGAGAAGTTCCTTGCCAAGGTGCAAAAGACCGTAGATGAGAACGGCTACTGCGTGATCGTCGCCTCCGAAGGTGCCCAGTACGCAAACGGCACCTTCCTTGCCGATGCCGGCACCACCGATGCCTTCGGCCACAAGCAGCTGGGTGGTGTGGCGCCTACCCTCGCCAATATGATCAAGAGCGAGCTGGGCCTGAAATACCACTGGGCCCTGGCAGATTACCTACAACGTGCCGCTCGCCACATCGCCTCCGCCACCGACGTGGAGCAGGCCTACGCCGTAGGCCGCGCCGCTGTGGAAATGGCGGCAGCTGGCAAGAACGCTATTATGCCGGCAATTATCCGAGCGGAAGGTCAAGAGTACAGCTGGTCTATCGCAGAAGCGCCGCTGTCTGAAGTGGCTAACGTTGAAAAATTCATGCCTGAAGAATATATCAGCGAAGACGGCTTCGGCATTACCGAAGCGGGACGCGAGTACATGCTGCCGCTGATCCAGGGTGAGGACTACCCTCCCTACAAAAACGGTATCCCTCAATACACCAAGCTGAAAAAGCAGCTGGTGGAAAAGAAACTGGACACTGAGTTTAAAGCGTAATCTAAAAACTCTTTAGCCTGGATTCAAAAAGCCCCCGGATAAAACCGAGGGCTTTTTTGTTGGCACAATTTAAAAAATCAGTTTTGTAATCCTTTGTCCGACCAAACTGCAAATTCATTGCCGCATGGCTCGGTAAAATGAAAACGTCTGCCTCCGGGAAAGGGAAAAATAGGTTTTACCACCCTGGCTCCACAACGCTCGACTTTTTGCAATGTATCTTCCAGGTCAGAACTATATAAAACTATCAGCGCGGCACCGCTGGCCGTAGAGCTGTGCATATCTCCCTGAAAAAAACCACCATCCAATCCTGCGCCGGAAAAAGCTGAGTACTCTGGGCCATAATCAGTAAATTGCCACCCGAAGGCCTCAATAAAAAAAGCTTTGGTCTTTTCCAAATCCCTGGATGGGAATTCAACATAATTAATCTGTTCATGATTATCCATATAACCCTCTCCCGGTATTTATATTAAATTCTATCTAACCCTTAACGGGCTTGCCCGGCGTATCCACTACTCGAAAACTGCCATTAGCAACCGCCAACGGCCTATCATTGTGCATAATCACCGCACGATCCATCATCAGGTCAAAATCCAACATGGCATAGAGAACTACACTACGCCGCCCCTGGTAGATATCCGGCCGATAAACCAATGCAGCCATGCGCACTCCCATTGGCGCATACGAATAGCTGGCCTCGCCAACCAGTTTGCCATCGGCTGTGACATAACAACTGGACTCAGTTTCGTAACTGACAATATGAGTGGATAGATCGGGGAAATCCCCCTCTTCGGAGTAATGGGTGCCAGTCCACTCCAAACTAAGACCACTTAAGCTTTCAAATGTGCGCGACATAGAGGTGATACCCAGACAATTTTCTCTTCACCAGTATGGTCGCCCTGTCTGGAAACAGAGCAAACGAAAATGAGAAAACTATTAGGGATGATGGTATCGACAGAGCAGAGAATAAAAAAGACCGCACCACCAGGGTGCGGCCATTCGCTTCTAGGGAAAAGCTATCAACTTCAAGAATCCTGGAGAAGCGGCGGCAGGGAGTTGATAACCCCACCGCCAGGACAACCAGAATATTTATTATTAATCAAAAATTGATATATATCAGCGTGGCCAGGAAATTTTGACTTCACGAGAGGCGCTATCTTCAGCACCCTCGCTATCACTCACTGTGAGAGTAATTTCGTAATTTCCAGTTTGCGAGTAGCGGTGTAACGCCCAGCGGCCACTACGTTGTACGCCATCACCAAAACCCCACTGATATTGAAGTTTGTTATCACCATTGTATTGACTGCGATCCTCTACCCATACCCAGCGAAAAAAGCGACGTAATTTAAAGTTCGCCTGCAGTGAAGCGATATCATCTTTCACTTCCACAATTTGCTCTGCGGTGGATACTGCACCACGATCATCTTTTACCTGCAAACGTACCAGGTAGCTGCCAGGGACCTCGAAGCTGTGACTGGGATTTTGCTCTGTGCTGGTTACTCCATCGCCAAAGTCCCAAGACCAGTTCACCAGGTAGCCATCTTCATCGTTACTGTTGTCGATAAAGTTGAAAGTAAGATCCACGGATTCCCAGCTGAATTCAGCCGTGGGAGCCAGATTATCCGCTCCCAGATCCAGTTCAACAATTAAAGGATCGTGATCCGATGCGCGGAATGGTCCGCTGGAGTAGAGGTTTTCCTGCTGCTCTACACTCTTATATTCAATGTTGTAATCCAATACGCGCGGCTCATCGGCATTGGTGTGCCAGTCCACTGCAGCGGTAACCAACGGAGCCAGGGAAGCACTGGCGAGAGCGTGATCCAGGTAACCGGACTGGCCGTCATAGACATAGGAGTACGCTTTGCCCGCACCGTACCACTCCAGCAGGTCGGTATAACCCGCATCTTTCAAAGCAGTTATAGGGTTTTCCATGGCGTAGCTGTTGAGGTCACCCAATACCAGCACGCGGTCGATACCGGTTCCTGTAGGGTTGCTATCGATCCAGCTAACCAGTGCATCAGCAGCCAGGGTACGCAGGGAATTCCAGCAACCCTGGCCATCCCCTTGATCACTGTTAAGGCTGCCATCACTTGGGCAGCTGCCCTTGGATTTAAAGTGGTTCACAATCACGGCGAGACGCTCACCGGAGGAAACCTCAGCAAATGCCTGTAACAGCGGCTGGCGATTACCATCGTCGAAGGGATAATCCTGCAGTGTGGCAGCACTGCCGATCGGCATAACACGGTCGCTGCGGTAGATCATACCCACGGCAATTTCATCATCACCGAGCTGTGTGAGATCCGGACTCACAAACTGATAATCCTGGCCAGAGCCATTACTGTTCAGTCCATTTACCAAATCCTGAATAGCACTATCACTACCGTAACCATCGTTCTCAATTTCCATCAGGCCAATGACATCGGCATCCATACGCAGGATTGCAGAAATAATTTTATCTCTCTGGCGTTCGAACTCTTCCGGGGTGTCAGCACCACGTGCAGTGGGGAAGCCGCCCCCGTTACCATCGCCATTGAAGTAATTCAGCACATTAAAACTGGCAATACGCAGGCTGCCATCACCAGGCAGGACAGGAGCTTCATCGCGCAGGTTTACGGAAGAAAACTGCGGTACCTCAACTGGGTGTACTCGATAGGCACCAAACCCATAAGCCATCACGCCGGTAAGTTCTTCCAGAGTATCGCCACTGCGCAGTGTGTTGTATGCGCTCAAACCCGGTGCCGGATAAGGCATTTCCTCAGGATTTTGTACGGTGGAGCCATCATCCAGAATAATTTGATTGAGCTCGTTGGCCGCCGCCTGGGCAATTGCCGCTGAGCCGGGAGCATTATTGTGGGTAGGGATGTAAAGTCTGCCGCTGGAAAGAATAATCTCACCATAACGGCCCAGGTTGTAGTGACCATTGACTGTCAGGTTTTGCGGGAATTTCACCAGCATACCCTCGAGCTGCTCCTGCTCTTGGGCTGAGTTAAATGGCATCTGCACATTGGCAGCCGTTACCTCGTAACCGCTACCGCAAACACTGACACCTTCCACCTGATTCAGCTCGGTGAAATCGTAAAACTCAGCAACAATACCGCCAATCCGCACCAGATCTCCAACCTGAACATCCACCCCGAAAGCATTATCGTGGATAAAAAGACCTTCAGAGGTCGAGTCCCGGCCATCCTGATCACTATCCTCTTCCTGCAGGAAGAAGCCGGCAAGGCCGGTATTGGAATCTTGGAAATTGCCAACTACTACGGCTTCAATTTCGTGACGTTCACCTTCCAGCGAACTTGCGAACCCTTCACCCTGTACCTGACTGATTAGTGTCGCGGCATCACCACAGGCACCTAACTCGATTCCACCGCTGCCATCGCCACCGCCTGTATCACCCTCAATATGCCAACCCAGGTTATCGAAGTTGTTCTGGCCAACACTGGACCACTCCCGGGCGGGATTGAACGCACTACTGCTATCGGTACGACCACTGACCACATCCAGGTTACGTATCAGAGTCTGATTCTGGGTACCGACACTACTATTGCCCCACTGGCTACCGGGATCAGTACCAATTTGACCAATTACATCGACGAAACCGTTAGGGCCAGCAAGTGCTACCGCATCGTCACCATTGAACAGGCCACCGCTATAAACCTGGTCGGCGACATCCAGCATGGCTGCATCAGAGCTGCCGTGGGCGAGAACAAACACTTCATCATCACCCAGGGTTCCAGAGAGTGTGATATTAACAGCGGCAGAATCGGAACCATTGAAAAAAAGCTGTATCGAGTAATTACCCAGATCTACAGCCGCTCCGGTACCGTTATAGATTTCCAGTGCCTTGTTATTGCCGCTGCCCTCGATATATTCCGAGATTATGAGGTCGTTGGCCTGGACCTCTTCAGCCATCAGTGGAAGACCCAGGGCTGCCAGAGCAGCCAAGCCAAATTCTTTCATCGCCATTTTTTCCCAATTGCCGGATTCGCATTTAGCGGCGCAAAGAGTGGCGGGGAATTCCTAAATTTCGATGAAACAAATGTTAAGGTTAAGTTTCAGTGACTCGACTTGGCGACTCATCCTCAATTTGCACTCAACTTGAATAGCAAGCTCTCTCCCTTTAACAAAAAGACAAGCTAATAGTTGCATTTATCACCAGATAATATACATTCACTTATATAAGCACTTATATAAATATTAAATTATGGAATACAGCCAATTGGGAACTCGCCTCAGACATTTGCTTGAGCTACTGGATGGCGATGTCAGTAAGAGCTATAGCAACTGTGGTATAGAAAATTACAAACCGCGGTATACCCCAGTAATGCGCACTCTAATGCGAAAAGGCGACGTTACCATCGGCGAGATAGTAGCCAGTGCTCAACTGTCCCAACCTGCTGTCAGCCAAACCGTTAAAGATATGGTGAAACAGGAGCTGGTAGAAATAGTGAAAGGAGTAGATGCGAGAGAGCGCAAGGTTCGACTGACCCACAAAGGCGCATCACTTCTACCGCGCTTGAAAGCTCACTGGCAAGCCACTGTGTATGCAGAAAACTCCCTAAATGCAGAATTACCCATACCTTTGTCAGACCTGCTGGATACCGCCATCAATGCCCTGGAAAGAAACCGCTTTCAAGATCGTATACAGGGGCAAATACCCGAGGAGATCAAAAAACAATGAAGTCAGTCATAGCTCTTGTTCTGCCCTTACTGTTCTCTGCACTTTCAGGCCAAGCCGAAGACAAATGCCAGTTCAATACCAATTCAGTCATCAAAGCGGCATCTGCCGCTGTCAGAGATAAATACGTACTGGCAGATAAAGCTGATATCCTGTCAAAACAAATAGCTGAATTAGCAGACTCCGCCGAATTAGAGCAGTATTGCAACAATACCCAGACATTCTCCAAAAAAATCACTGATAAAATCCGCAAGTTATCCGACGACAAGCACTTCTACTTGGAACATGTTGGAGACCAGGATGAGTCAAATAACTGGATAGAACAATGGCGAATAGAAGCCCCAAAAAATAACTATGGAGTGAAGAAAATAGAGATATTATCTGGCAATATCGCCTATATATCCCTTTCCTCTTTCCATACTTTTGAAAATGCCAAGCCCACCCTAGGGGCAGCTTTTACACTAATCCAACACAGTAACGGCCTAATTTTGGACCTGCGTAACAATGGTGGAGGCGATGAAAATACTGCAGGTGCTATTCTGGAATCCCTTATCGATACCACTAAGCCGCTCCCCTTTGTAATAGAAAGCAGGCAAAAGAAAATAAAACCAAGTCGTATCACCACCCTACCCTGGCCAGCCTATGGTACGGATAGACCACTGGTGATCTTGATTAACGACCGCTCCTTTTCCGCAGCTGAAAGTGTTGCATTCTCGCTGCAGCAATTGGGCAGAGCCAAAATTATTGGCACTGCCAGTGCTGGCGGGGCGCACATGATGGATACACCTCAGTCCCTACCCTTTGGATTTGAAATTGGCATTCCCAATAGCCGTCCGGTTTCTATATTGACTGAAGGCCCGATTAATTGGGAAGGGAACGGTGTAAAACCAGACATTGAAGCCAACGACCTGAAGAGCCTAGAAGTCGCCTTAAACATTATTAAAAAGCAATTAAATCCTCAATAAACTTATAGGCCAGTACAATGAAGTCATATTAATAAAAGTTACCGTCTTTTGTAGAGCACCGCATTTGAAGAACTGATAGCCTCCATGCGACAAAATAAACTTGCTCTACTACAGATGGTCCGCCAACCTCCTGGCCATAGAAATAGATCACAAGAACTCACAGCCCCAAAAAAGACTTAACTCTTTAAGGAGTTGGAAATTCTGATTTTTAAGAGACACCAACATCCAGATCCAACACCAATAAATATTTGTATTCTAACCCTAGAATACACCGAGGTTGATGCAAGAGCGTTACAGATTCCTGCAGACACACTAATTCTTTGCAAAAGCATGAAAAGAACTTTACCCGGATAATTCATAAAAAATGATCAACTTTACACAAAATATTTTAGACTCACACCGACAGATTTTCATGAAAAACATCCAGCAGGTGAGTCTAATTGGTTTATAGATCTTTTAAGCATGCAGGATTAGAGGTACCATCAACGCCCACATCATTATTACTCCAGGTGTTTAACTGATTGGTGCAAAACGCATTTTCATTGCTATCCCGCAAATCATCCTCTCCATTACCCATGGCTGTGTTATTTTTAACGGTATTACCTATACTTCCACCAAAAATTGCTATACCATCATCAAAGTTCTCATTTACTTTATTATTCTCGATTACATTATTCGTACTATTGCTAGCTATAAGTATTCCGACTAGCCCATTATCAAATACAATATTTCCAGAAATGAAATTTGAATCACTCGTCATTTGAATCCCTTCATTGCGATTAAGGCTAACAAAATTACCTGTTACTGTTGCCCCACCAGAATCTACCCCTAGACTGATTCCATCATCATCAGTACCCACAATATGGTTGACGGTTATGGTTGTAAATTTTCCCTCAACAAGAACCCCATCGCTACCGGTGGCGCTAACATAGTTATTATTGATATTGTTAAAATCTGCTAGAGGGTTAACTAGCACTCCCGCTCCACCGGCAGAAACACCAAGTCCAACTATTTCATTTCCTGTAATAAAATTATAACTGCTCGAAATTATAATTCCGTTATCGATGAAATCTGTTATTTCAGAATCAATAATGGTATGAGTTCCCTTGCCTGCCACGCTGACACCATTTGGGCAAGATTCAACTTTCCCATTAATCATACTTGCTGATACCCCTTTAATAAGTATTCCGCTTTCCCCTTCGCCACTTAACGGTGTACAAGTAACTTTCCCGGCGCCAAGCATACGCAGACTACCAAATGGGCCAACTATAGTAAGTGCATAAGGATTGGCGGCTGAGAGAGGGCAATTAAGCTCCTCCACAAGTAAAGTAGGAGTATTGATAGTATCGTAACATTCAACAGAAAAAGCATATGAAGATGCGAAAAATCCGCAGGCCAATATAGAAGATGTGAGCAACGACTTTGATTTAGATTTCATAATGAAGTCCTTTTACAATTTAGAGAGATAAGTGCGCGCCATAAAAAAATACTTAGCGACTGACAAAGATTACCAACCTATAAAAATTTATTCTCTCAATTTAAATATCGAATTGAAATTTACCAAGTCGCTTTAATCATATTTACTAATTCAACCCACTATTTAAATATCAACAAATGAAATTATAAACTTAATGGAATATACCAACAGCCAAAAACCTTAATTCTAGTTTTAAACTTATGTATTTTGGGCCAATTAAGATATTTTCGTAGTCACAAATACCTTACAAACTAAAGAGAAATTCGCCGCCTAAGTAACTCCTCATGAATCTGGAAGACTGAAGGTACCAACCTTAAATAGACGTCGGGTGAAAAGGACAAACAGACCTAACTCCGCTCCACACGGGTAAATTCTGATCTTCCTAGTTGCCCGTAGGTGCGCCACTCCGGCTCTTAAAAGAGCCCTCCTCTATGGTCAATCGCATTAACGCTGTGCCCTTGTGCTCCTGAGTGCTGGGAAGGTGGACTTGCTCCCATCGGGATGGCTCAATATCGTTCATAATGACTTTAAAAGCCTCATCAAACTCCCGGAAATCATGTACACGCTCCCCACGACAAAACAACACTGCCGAGCGATAGTTGGCACTGTGGTGAAAAGCAGATTTTGCCAGCATCCATTCATCGTATTGCGCAAATGAAATACAGATTGTTTCCCCCGCATCTACTAGCTTCTGCAAACGGCTTTTATTTGTCACATGGAAATACAGGAAGTCACTCTTGCGCCATACAGTCAGTGGAATAATGATCAGCTGCCCACCCTGAGTAAACCCAACATGACCGAGCCTCAGCTCATCAACCAATTGATATACATCTTTACGTTCGTAGCCCGCTCATTTTGCAGCTCTGTACACTATGCTTTTCGCTGTGGTAGGTAGTTCATGAGTGCTATTAATGGCTGCATCCATAAAACCTCCTGATAATGGCAGATAGAGGATGAATACCGTCAATATAGGAAGCTGATCGTACCCTGATAAGATCCAGTTTTAACAATCGTGTGGTACCAGTTTTGAGCACACCTGACCTTATTGACCGGACCCTGGCAACACTTACAAACCCAGCTCCATCCACTCATGGCGAATCCCTTCTGAATGTGGTTGCCCTGATAAAAAGCTCCACACAAGGAAAGATCCTCCTTACCACATCAACTCACCAGTACCCTATGGGCAGAGTTATCCCTGCAGGTGACCGCCTAAAACTGCCCGACTGGGCTATCTGGTTGCTCCTGAAGCACTTGTGCAGGTTTTTGCATACGCGAAAGAAATGTTCACGGGACACCTACCATTGCTTTCCCAGGCCGTAGTGCCTGACTTTATCGCAGAAGGGCATTACGCAAGGCATTTACGTAGGATCTGTATTGGATATCGAGAAAAATAGATGCATTTTTGTCAGCTGATACGCGATGAATTGGAACCACAGGCAAAACTGATCGCCAGTAGTACAGGAATGCACGTAGTGTTTGCAAAGCCTAATTGGAACGATTCCGATTTATTAAAAAAACTTTCATTATGGGGGCGGGTGGCAGCACGCCTCTGTCATTGTTCTACTTAACTAAAGTGATAAATTCTGGCTTGGTTCTGGGCTTTGCCAATACACCTTTACAGAATCGCAAAGCGTGTGTAAGAACTCTAAAGAAGTTATTGTTATAATGAGATTAACTAATGATGAAACACTTTCATTTGCATGCGTCCAACCGACTTAAAAGAGCAACCAAAAATGAATAAAAAGCTAATACGACGCGGACTTATAGCATCTGGACTGATAAATATCGGCGCTGTTCTTATACTTTCAAGAGGCTTTACCAACACTGCTATTAATGAAGCCGATCCAGTAGTGATGTCAAACTTTGGTCTACTTATGATTATGGTGTGGGGTTTAGCTTTTCTTGGCGCTTCAACCATTCCATCAAACATAAAATGGCTAGCTGGTGCTTTTGCAGTAGAAAAGCTGGTTTATACCATCACTTGGATACGATGGATATCAGAAAACAGCCTAACGCAAATTTATGCCACAGATATTTTTGCAGGTGTTTTCTATAGCGTTTATGGTCTGAATGATTTCTTATTTATGTGTTTCTTTGTTTGGGTTTATTTATATTACTCAAAAACAAAAAACAATTAACAACTGAAATTTCTTTAGATCCAGAATAGCTTACCAATTACTCAAACTGGATCAGATCCTCCTTAATGTTGAAGCACCGAAACCACTCCAACCTGGGGAACCTATAAGACTGAAGGTACCAACCTTAAATAGACGTCGGGTGAAAAGGACAAACAGACTTAACACCGCTCCACACGGTTAAGTTCTGATCTTCCTTATTGTCGGTAGGCGCTCCACTCCGGCTCTTAAAAGAGCCCTCTTCTATGGTCAATCGCATTAGCGCTGTGCCCTTGCGTTCCTGGATGTTGGGAGGGCGGACCTGCCCCCACCGGTCAGGCTCAATATCATTCATAATGACTTTAAAAGCCTCATCGAACTCCCGGGAGTCATGCACACGTTCCCCACGGCAAAACAACACTGCCGAGCGATAGTTGGCGCTGTGGTGAAAAGCAGATTTTGCCAGCACCCATTCATCGTATTGTGCAAATGAAATACAGATTGTTTCCCCCGCATCTACCAGCTTCTGCAAACGACTTTTATTTGCCACATGGAAATACAGGAAGTCTCCCTTGCGCCATACAGTCAGTGGAATAATGACCACCTCCCCACTCTGGATAAATCCAACATGACCAAGCTTCAGCTCATCTACCAGCTGATACACAGCCTCCTTTTGATAGTTAGCTCTCTTTGCCGCCCGGCGTACCCTGCTCTTTACAGTGGTAGGCAACTCAGGGCCAAATTGATTGGTAGTGTCCATAAAAACCTCCTTACTAACCGCTGCTCATTCAATCTATGTCGCTAATCTAAGAAGTTACTGGTATTCTGAAAAGGTCCAGTTTTTGCTCTTTCATGGTGCCAGTTTTGAGCGTTCCAGACTTCACTGACCTAACCCTGGATCGGGCCCAACCACTACAGGCCCAGCTGTATCGAATACTTGTACAGCGCATTTGCAGTGGTCGGTTGAGCACCGGCAGTAAATTGCCATCTTCCCGCAGAATGTCGGCGTCTCTGGGAGTGAGTCGCAATACCATCACACAGGTATTGGAACAGTTAAAGGCCGAGGGCTTCCTCACCAGCAGATCTGGTCAAGGCGTGTTTGTCTCTGCATCACTGCCGCCACATGTGGAAGCCCCCCAACGAATGAGCTGGCAATCGAATACTGATCATCCGCCACAGCTGTCCACTTTCGGGAAATCGTTAAGAGATACACCGCCTGTCAGGGAGAGGCTATTGCCCTTTACACCGGGATTACCGGATCTCGATAGCTTTCCTTTTCATCTATGGAATCGCCTCTATCGGCGGCATCAAGACAGAACAGCACTCATCGGCTATGGCCCCAGTGAGGGCTATCAGCCATTAAGACAGGCATTGGCAGAATACTTACGTAACTCCCGGGGAGTCCGCTGTAGCGCCGAGCAAATCATTATTACTAACGGTGCCCAGGAATCCTTGAGTCTTTGTGCACAAGTCATACTAAATCCGGGGGATACCGTAACCATGGAAAACCCCGGCTACAGACGAGCACGCATCGCTTTTCAATCCGCCGGTGCAGACCTCCATTTGGCAGGACTAAAAAATGGCTCTCTGGATGTAGAATCACTGACAAAGCACAATCACACCGCCAAGCTTCTCTATACCACCCCTACACACCAATATCCGATGGGTGGAGTAATGCCTGCCAGTGACCGCTTAAGGCTGCTGGACTGGGCAGCAAGCTCTGAAGCCTGGATATTGGAGGATGACTACGACAGCGAATTCTCATTTGTACACAAACCCGTGGCAGCGCTGCAAGGAATGGCGGAGGACACACCTGTACTTTATATGGGCAGCTTTAGCAAAACTCTTCAGCCCGGTATTCGTCTGGGCTATATGGTGGTTCCCAAATCAGTGATACAGGTATTTAACCACGCCAAAGAGATGCTATCTGGTCACTCACCCCTTCTTTCCCAGGCCATAGTTGCCGACTTTATTGAAGAGGGACATTTCGTACGACACCTGCGTAAAATGCGCATCAACTATCGGGAAAAATGGCTGCATTTTTGCGATTTGGCACGAGATAAACTTGAACCCCAGGCGCAACTCATCGCAAGTAGTGCCGGAATGCACTTGGTACTCGCCACCCCCGGCAGGAATGACCTAGAACTGTCAAAGCAATTAGCCCAGCACCGCTTCGGTAGCACGCCACTTTCTTTTTTCTACCCCGATAAATCATTGAACCATGGCCTGGTATTAGGGTTTGCCAATACCAATAAACAGCAACGAGAGGACTGTATAGAGCTTCTGCAGAGTTTTTTAACACACTCATTCAGCTAGCAAACTTTCAATATCATTATTATTGGCAACAGCATTTCTATGCCATGGTCAGCAGAAAATATTGTTAGTGTATCTCCTATATACACTCTCCCTGCACATGGCTGGCCAGCCCTAGCCTGAAGTTATCCACACTTTCCTATTGCCGATAAAGACAACAACTTGGATGGATACACGCTGAAATAGCGAACTTTTTTGGCACAGGTATTGATCTATGGGGATCGAATTCAACTAGGCTAGGATTTATGCACAATTCCAGCCAAACTTTAGATACTAATCAGGGTAAAGCAGCGCCTTCGTCAACGGCATGGCTAGCCATGATAAGCCTTTTTTTAGGCGCCGCTTGTATCCAACTGGTCATTATGCGCTGCCTGAATGGCAAGATGGCTCCGCAGGCCTTTGCAGCCGTATTAGAGCAGCATATTCGAACGGAAGAAGTCCCCGCAGCTCTTAAATCTTTAGCCATATTTTTCACCCCGCACATCACGATCCTGACCTACTCACTGCATTTTGCCATTCTACTTGCCGGGGTACTCTTAATATTGCGGGTATTAATGACTCTAGGCGCCCTACTCATGTTTGTGAGCTTCATAGTATTATGGGGCTTTACTTATATGGGCGAAAATAGCTGGTTCTTTGAGTTTTTATCACCGGCTTTGTATGCATTAGTCTTAGCGGTAAGCATCTGTAGCTTCACCCCGAACATTCAGAAACCATCCGATCAAGCCTCATCCCATCCAACGCCCTATCACCAGCGTCTATTGGGCAGTATTCTGGCACCCGATATAAGCTTTTTGTCCTGGTGCCTCTGGGTGATTGTGGCATCTAGCGTGTTGTTCGCGATATTTTTGATGTCGCGCAACGGCGGCAATCATATACTTCTAGCCAGCCTTTTATCCAGTATCACCATTGCCGCCCTAGCAATACTTTCAAAATTTTTAGACCGATATCGCATGATCTTTCAGACAGAACAATCCAACCTACTGGTAGGGCATTGGATTAACCTGTTCACCATCACCATTGGTGTTATGTTGATTTTCCAGGTTTATGAAGACAGCTTACTGAACTGGTTTACCGTAGAGGGCTATAGAGGGCTGGTGAACACCTATGTAGAATACGGAAACACCCCGCTATGGTTTCGCAACGTATTAGCCTGGGTTGCAGAGCATGCCAATATTTTTATGCCCATTCAAAGGGTTTTCGAAGTCTCTGCCGCAATCTGCATGGTCATACTAGTTTTTCGTTTTCCTATTGTTCTATTGACCACTGGGCTATTCGCCATTCTCTCCTTTACCGAATTCGGAGTAACCAATGTTTGGCCCCCAGCCCCTGGCAAGCCCCCGGCCTGGGTGTTCGAGCTACTACTCACAACTTTAGTGAGCTTAACCTGTGGCCTTTATTATCTTTTCGATGCTTTAAAATACAAATCCTGGCGTTACTGGCTGCTTGGTTCCAAGGTGTTTGATTCCATATCTAAGCTGGATAAATATCTATTGTTTATCTTGTTTTTCATCCTGGAAATAATTGTATTTTCAGTGAGCCCTATCAGCAAAGAAAATGATATATTAGCATTGCACTTTGCAGCACTCACACTGATCCCTTTATTTTATATATTGACATTATTAGATGTGCATAGAAAAGATAGTAAATAGCATTAATTTTTCAGCAGCCCGGCCCTCCCCCCACTTATCACCTCGAAAACAATGCTCAATAAAAATCATAAACCCCCCAGCATCTAACAAATTATTTCACGCCACTTTTAAATCAAAATTTTTTCTTTATAAAAAACCGACAGGCACATAAGATACCATTTCGCATTTTTAGATTTATTTCTCACAGAAGAAATTGTTAATGGCATTTAAGCCTGAAATCGATTTATTTAAGCACGCTTACACATAAAACTCTCAACTTTAAATGTAGATAGGATAGAATCTGATTTACCAGCAAGAAATCTTTTTTTGGGGGAAAATTTTTCTTCAGAAAAAAGGCGATCTGAACTCGAAAAAATTCAGGTTAGGCAAGGGTATAAAGTGGATGGTATTAGTTGATGGCGAAGGAACTCCATTGAGTGGCGTCATTACTTCGACCACACCAGCAGAAGTAAATTTATAACAACCACTACCGGGTGTTATCTAAAAAAATAACGTATGGAGCATAACAAAGCTGCAAATTCAGACCAGTTAAGCTACAGTTTACCCCGTTGTGGGATTTACCTGACTTTTCCTCATCTTAGGAATAAAATGGAACCTTCGAAACAAGATGGCAGAAAGCTTAGAAGGTATGTGTGATATTGGAAGCGTTGAGCAAGCTTTTACATGGCTAGGAAATTGCCGTCGTTTAGCCGTCAGGTGGGATCGCTATTTATCTTCTTAAAGGGCTTTCTCCATATTACCTATATGTTAGTTACATTAAAGAAATTCTGAAATATATTTTCATAATTATGAAATAAAAATGCGCCCACAATGTGGGCGCATTAAGTTTCTACACTAAATCTTAATTTGTAGTATAACTCCAAACTTTGGATGCATCATCTCCACATTCTACCTTACCGAGAAGCATCGTATCTGTTCTGGATGGATTAGTCTGTGGAATCAAGCAAGTCCCTGTCGATCTATTTTTTATCTGAAAATAGCTACCACCATCAGACAAGGTATATGGGCCAATGAAATCCCAGGTAGTGGAGCTCTCTATATTATTACTTAGACCCAAACTGTTATGCCCAAAGCCTAGATTCAAATCTTGTATATAAGAATCCGCAATGCGATCCCAAATTAAGTATCCACCCTCATGTTTCGTTACAGCTATGGATCCATAAGCGCAACTACCCACTCTAAATGCATCAAACTCACCACTTAGATCATCTCTATAACGAGATAAGCATAAATTCTCTCCTCCCGTTATTCCTGAAGGATGAATGCCTATAAGCTCACCATCGGCTTTGCTAGGTAAATCGACAGTCTCTAAAGCGAAGAACTCTGTCTCAGATGGAACCATTCCGCAGTTAACAGCAACTAAGCTAGAACTATCGCTATTATAGTCAAGACACTTTCCAGTATATTTATTTTGCAAACGGAAAATACCATTGGTATCCAAATCCATCATATACCATGTGGCTACATCACCAAGCCCGCTTACAAATCTTATTCCATCTTCTTTATCCTTTAAATTTCTACCATTACGTGTTATCCGGTACCCGTCGTTGTATTTTGCCAGTTCATAGAGAAATGCATTATCATCACAACCTACTACACCTGATGTTCCAAAGCATACATCTGCTTCTGCATGTCGGATACGAACGAAGGCCTCTTCATCGGGAATATTTACACCGTCAACCTCCCAGATGGAGCCATCTTCGCAATTGCCTGCAGCAAGAGATCCAGCTTCATTTACAATCAGGCACCTTCCCGTATTCGCATTTTTAAATTCAAAGTATGGATTAAACCAGGTTTGAGGCTCTGAAAAAAGTTCCCATACTGAATCTGCTCCCAAACCACTGCGTATAACAAATCCTTCTGCATCCTCGCCTTTATCTTTAAAATTGCGATTATCACTGAGCCTGGTTATTTTAAATCCATCACCATAAGGCAATATAATAAAATGATTAGCCTCTATATCACAATATTTGTCAACTTTTCCATCTAAATTAACACATGTATCAGTTGGCATATGTCTAAGTCTTACGCCAGCGAAACTCTTTACTGCAAACGCATTGAAAAATTCAAATGAATCCTCGGAAATTTGGAATTTTGCCTCCGGCATATCGAAATTGTAACGATCCCATTGATCTGCAACATGCACAAGATCTCTGAAAATCATGTTGCGCTCAGCTTCGCTGGAAAATAAACTGATGTTATTAAGACTATCTAGATAAATATCACGACTCTCATTACATATAGAATCATTTGAATAATTATGGAAATCCTTTAACCATTCATCTCTAAATAAACCATTGCTACATGCGGTTACAAGAGACCGTCTATAGTCATTCAATTTCGTATTTGTAAAATCAAGAGTAGCTGATGCCATGCCAGGTACAGCACCTTCAGAAATTTTAATACCGACCTCACTCAATAATGCATTGTGATCAGTACTTTCATTAGCCGTGATAATTTTATCATATACTTGATACGTATCAAATCCTGCTCTACAGTCACTCTCGTCACCGTCTGGTATGTTTAAATAATCTGCTACATCTTCTCCCAGCATCTCAATCGAGTACAATATATCCTGAGAGATCATCTCCGTCGGTTCAATATTATTCCAGGTTGGATACTCTTCTCGATTGTAACAATAACGATTGTATTCTTGCCTATGAAGCAATTCTAACTGGATAAGAGAAACATATGTAGGGACGAGCTCATTAATCAGTTTACCATAGGATTCAGGAGTTGTGGCACCGATGTCCACATTATTAAGCTCGTTCTCCAGATATCCAGACCAAGTAATTGAAAGGTCTTCTAATTGTTCAGCTAACTCTACATGCTTTTCGTATCTTTTGAAAATTGCTATTTCAGTTTTTGCATCATCGAAAATAGATTTTAATGTTTGTTGTGCGGCAGTGGTAACATTAAGTTCTAATGATTGGAGACGTGAATTTAACTGTTCTAAACAGCCCACAATTTCCGGATCAGCTCCAGGTCTTTCTTGAAATGTCCGCCCTTCTGCAGCCTTAAAAGCAAAAGGAAATACCGCAGATAATGCTGATAAAGGAGAAGCATCCAAAACTTCCTCCATTAACATACCTGCCATAACGAGCCCTACACCCGCCCCATCGTATCCCACAGTTGATGTAGCCTCTCTGGTGGCATAATCATAACATGCGCCAGATAATTCGGTCGCATTTACCGACTGGTTTGAAATTGCTAAGGCTACAGCCGCAATCAGCCCGGCTCCCTTTAAAGGTTTCATAACTCGTTGACCCTATATTTTTCTAAAGGAGTCATCAAGATAATCTGATATTTTTAGAAACGTAAGTTCCAGTATTGAAAAAAATATAGGTCCAGTATCAAATAAAAATCTATCAAGATTACTGTTAATAAATTAGTTACAGATGATACTTTTTGGCAGGAAAAAGATGGTAAGCACTCACTCAAGCCTTTAAGTGACAAACATGACAGATTAACAATCTACTTGAGGATAAATGATATCCTATAAAATTAATTTTATTCTTTGAAATTTATCAATGATGAGCATACCTGATTTTAATGATTTATTAATAGACAAGAGAAAACCGATCAAAGAACAACTTTATTATGCTTTCCTCGAGCGAATTGTTAATGGTCGCCTGGAGACAGGTTCAAAACTACCATCTTCAAGAAAAATATCTGAATATTTATGTATCAGCCGCAGCACTGTCATTCGAGTAATTGATCTATTAAAAAAAGAAGGTTTTTTAACAAGCAAACCATGTAGCGGAGTGTTTATTACCGATAAGCTGCCTACTTATACTTTTGATATTCCATATAAATTTCGAGCTGAAAAATTTAAAAAAAACACCAACTATTTGCCAAGTCTGTCAAACTATGGTGAGTCACAAAATGTATTAGCAATAAATAATTCGCCTTGGCCAGAAACATTGCCTTTTTCTCCAGGGTTGCCAGATCTAAAAGCATTCCCAAACCGGGCATGGAATGAGTTATACCGAAAGAATATAGGAAAAATCTCAATTGATCATTTCAGTTGCTCAAGTGGCTACTTACCATTAAGGGAGCAAATATCTAAATATTTATGTAGTTATCGAGATTTAAATTGCACACCAAATCAAGTCATCATTACCAGTGGTGCTCTTGAGTCATTGAATTTGTGCAGCAGGGTCTTATTAGATCCTGGTGATACTGTACTAATGGAAAATCCAGGCTATAAAAGAGCAAGACATTTATTTGCTGCAATGAATGCAAACATAGAGTTAGTAGCACTAAAGAAAAGGTATATATGTATAGAAGATCTATCAAAGAAAAATATGAGTGTAAAGCTCCTCTACATTTCCCCGAATCATCAATATCCATTAGGAGGAATTATCCCCATTAAAGAAAGATATACTTTATTAAATTGGATAACAAAGTCTAATTGCTGGGTAATAGAAAATGATTATCAGTCTGAATTTTTGTTCAATAGAAAGAGTAGGGATACCCTGCAAGGCTTAAAAAAAAATATCCCCATAATCTATGCTGGTGGATTTAGTAGGACTCTAATGCCTGCCTTACGCTTAAATTATATTGTTGTCCCCAAGGAGGTAGCATCAACCTTTGTAAACGCAAAAGCACACATATCTGGTCCGTCTCCTTCCATATATCAAGCAGTATTATCTGATTTTATAAAAGAAGGGCACTATATAAAACATTTACGAGAGATGCGCAATTCTTACTTTGAAAAATGTAATCACTTTTGCAGCCTTATTAGTAGAGAACTAATAACCTCGGTAAATATTATTTCCAGCAACTCACCAATGGACATTGTAATTCAACTTAAACACCATGATGATGTGGAAATCTCAAAAAAACTATTTAAATATGGATTTGGAAGCACCCCTATTTCCCCATATTATTATGCAGGATATAAAAAATCAGGCTTAATAATCAATTGCGCTAACTCGACAAAATCCGAGAGGGAGTGCTTTATATTTTGTATGAAGAAAATTTTAAAAAATTAATTTTTACTCAAAATCACTTGGCAAAAATGTATTTCTCAAACAGATGTGCCTGATTATTAGCTCTTATTCACTGTTCATTTCTCTATGCTACATTCTTTGATACAAACACACTTTAAATTCACTTGTGATGCTGCATTAAATGTTTAATTGGGTTGAACCTTAATGAAATTAAAAAAATTTACTAATCTTATATTGTCTCAAAAATACCCTTTGCAAAAACAAATTTATAATTTCATTATAAAGCTTATAGAAGATGGTGAACTGCTGCCAGGAAACAGGTTACCTTCCTCAAGAGTCTTGGCCAATTATCTGGACGTTAGTCGAAATACTATTATTCAAGTAGTAGAGAAATTGATAAAGGAAGGGTTTTTAGTAAGCGAAGCTCAAAAAGGAATTTTTATAAATTCAAATATCACAATCTATAAGAAATCAAAGGAAGGCATTCAAAAAGTCAATGTAACTAATTGTAATGTTAAATCTCTTCCCGGTTTATCAAGTTTTGGTGAGTCAATGAAGAGATTGCCTTTGGTTAAATCACATTGGAGTAGTACGCTTCCTTTTTCACCAGGTTTGTCCGATCAAAATACTTTTCCTTACGATAAATGGCAGAAATTATATCAGATGCATCAAGGCAGGATCTCCGTAAGTGGATTTGGTGACCCAAGAGGTTATGCTCCTCTCAGAGAGAAAATTGCAGAATACTTGCGTGTTTCTCGTGGTGTTCACTGCACAAAGGATCAAGTAATAATCACAAACGGGTGTATGGAAGCTGTAAATCTGTGTTCAAAGGTCATATTGAATCATGGAGATTCGGTGCTTATTGAAAATCCTGGATATCCTCGTGCATATCAAGTATTCAGTGCGCTTGGCGCCAATATAAATTTGGTCGAACTAAAAAATGGATGTACAAATACTGATGATATAAAAAATTACAAATTATCAGGAAAAATTCTATACCTTTCTCCTACTCGCCAATATCCTACAGGAAGTATAATGGAATATGAGAATAGGGTTAAGTTACTTCAATGGGCTACTAAGAACAACTGCTGGATTTTAGAGGATGATTATAACATTGAATTTTCAAAAAGAAATAATTTAGTAACCCCCCTACAAGGATTGATTGAAAATTCCCCAACACTTTATATGGGTAGTTTTGATAGAATTTTAATACCCAGTATACGATTAGCTTATCTGGTAGTTCCCGAGCATGTAGTACCAGCTTTTATAAACATAAAAAATATTCTCCAGGGACCTTGCCCATTATTATATCAAGCAATCTTAGCCGATTTCATGAGTGAAGGGCATTTTATACGTTACATACGTAAAATGCGCTCTCTGTATACTGATAAGTTAAACCATTTATGTTGCCTCATTCACGAACATCTTACTCCTCAGGTTAAAATAATTTCAAAAGATTCAGTAATGTATATTGTTTTGCTCACACCGGGTATGAATGATATAAAAATAGTAGAGGAACTTTCAAAGTATGGATTTGGCAGTACAGCACTTTCATTATGTTACTTTGGAAAAATAGAAAAGTCTGGTTTAATAATTGGTTGTGCAAACACAACAAAATTACAGCGTGTAGCCTTTATAGGGCGCCTAGAAAAAATAATCAACTCTAAAGACTTTAACTATTGAAGAATTTTTATATGAACTTTTAATTTTTACCGAATAAGTAAACCTTCTTAAAAACGATTTAAACTTCTCATTCTTTGATGATGCTCGCGGAATTCAATTTGAGCTAGGGATATATTGCATAAACTACTTCCGGTTGTAGTTTATGCAACATTACCCTTATCAATATTCTTAATTTAAAACTATGACTTATTACTGAATACGTAAGAATTATCTATAACGTTTTAATCCATTTAATCTTACTTAACTTTATATACAAAATATATTTTCTTTCAAATAAATTCTAACCAAGAAAATAATACCAGTTTAAAACAAGTTTAGGGCCAGTTAAATTAATCATGATACCAGTTGCAAAAAAACCATGGTGCCAGTTATAGAAATTCATACTTTCAAATGTAGAATTCTTATAACACTAAAAGCCAATTGGCATATAGTGGGTTAACCATAATCAAACTGTATGAAATTCGATCTACCATAAGGACTGTAAAGTGATAATGAATCATCTATTACCCAAATATTTATCCACAATGAGAAAATCATCTCAATTAAAAAGCTCTATGAGTTTTATAAAAAGTAGAGAAATACTCTTATAGTTATTGGCTAAAGAGGATTCTAAATCCTCCGATTATTTATTGGCTAGATTAGAGATATCTAAAGTTTATTAATTAATGGTAGTGCAATTTTTTAATTGCTGCTAGAAATTAGCATTTGATTGGAGAGCTCCATAAATACTTATAACAGCAATATATATTATGAATAAACAAAAACGCTATATAAGGTTATGCATGAAATCTATAATGGTAAATATCACAATTCATAAATAGCAATATAAATGAATCTATTCAAGGTTCCAAATATATATAAGACTAATGATATTAAAAGAAGTTGGTGCTAGTAGTGAGTGCTCCAGATTTTATTGATTTAAATATATCTCGCAATAAGCCACTTCAAGAGCAGTTATATACAGCTCTTGTTGAACGAATAAAAAGCGGAAGATATCCAGCTGGTTCACAGCTACCCTCTTCACGTGCAATGTCTAAATCTATAGGTGTTAGTCGTAATACTATAATTCATGTTATAGAGCAGCTAAAAAAGGATGGCTTTCTGGTTAGTAAAGCATCTAAAGGGGTATTCGTATCTCCAATCTTTTCAGCTTGTATCGATAAAATAACTAATATCAGTAAGAACGCCAGCAAAACTGAATTATCACTTCCTAGCCTGTCGAACCAAGATAAATTAAGCGCGATAGAAAACACTTACTGGCCAGATTCTCACCCGTTTTCACCAGGTATGCCAGATGTAAAATCTTTTCCATATAAAAAATGGGGAAAGCTTTTTCATAGACATCAAGAAAATATAAAATTCAATGGGTATGGTGATATTAATGGATACCAACCATTAAGAGAATTGTTATCTGACTATTTAAATTCCACTAGAGGAACCTTTTGTACCCCTGATCAAATTATTATAACAAGCGGACGCCTAGAGTCTTTGGATTTGTGTGCAAGGTTAACTTTAGATGCGGGAGATACAGTACTGATGGAAAATCCAGGATGTACTAGAGCCAGATTTTTATTTAACACAATGCATGTAAATTTGAAACCTCTTGAGGTTAAACAGGGGGTTTTAAATGTAGATTATTTAATGAAAAATGAACTAAATGGAAAACTTCTTTGCTTAACACCAAACCAACAGTCCCCGTTAGGTGGAATTATTCCTTTTCAAGAAAGATTAGAAATACTCAATTGGGCTGAAAAAAATAAGTGTTGGATATTAGAGGGAGATTCTGACAATGAACTTTTCAACGAAGGTATACCCGTTGATTCAATTCAAGGCTTACATAGCAGCACTCCTGTAATTTATATAGGAGGGTTCAGTAGAGTTTTATTACCAAATCTGCGCTTGGGTTATTTAATATCTCCTAAGCCTCTAGTACCTGCTTTCAAGAATGCAAAAATGCAGCTCTCAGGCCCTTGCCCTCTCACACATCAAGTTATATTGGCAGATTTTATACGCGAAGGTTACTTCACTCAACATGCACGTCAAATGAGGAAGAGTTATCAAGAAAAGTTGGATCATTTTTTTGGCCTAATGAGATGTGACCTATCTTCCAGTATAAATATTATTTCCAAACGTTCTGCTTTAAATTTTACATTAAATATTCCTGGACATAATGATGTAAAGATTTCTGAAAGGTTATTTAAAAAAGGCTTTGGTAGCACTCCAATTTCTCCTTATTATTATTGTGATAACTCAAAAGAAAATGGTCTAGTTTTAGGATGCGCCAATACAAGTTCATGTGACCGTATAAGATTTATTAGCACCCTTAAAGATCTACTAACTTAACTTCCTTTTCACTTATTGATCCCAATTTCTTACAAGAAAAATATTGTCACTATAAATGGCATTACTAACATTTATCAATGTACAAAATATAATCCAGAAAATTTTTAGGTTCTATGGTGAAAACTTTAGATCTTACAGATATATTTATTGATCGAAATCAACCTCTTCAAAAGCAGCTATATAAAGCTCTGCTGAATAAGATTGAATGTCAAGTATTTACGAGCGGGTCAAAACTGCCATCATCTAGGATAATGTCCGAGTCTTTAGGTGTAAGTCGCAATACTATTATTCAAGTTATTGAACAATTAAAAAGTGAAGGTTTTTTAGTTGCCCAGGCAGGTAAAGGGATATTTATATCTTCAAAAATGCCAAACAATATATCTGATAGATCATTCAGTTGTTCGAATAAGGAGAAGTTTTTTTTCTCAGAAAGCACTCACTCTTTACCTGACTTATCAAACTATGGTGAGTCTATAAGATCATCATCATATTCTTTGTCTCGATGGCCTAAACCGCTTCCATTTTCACCTGGTCTGCCTGATCTTGAGGCCTTCCCCCATAATAAATGGTGCAAATTATACCGTCAAAATTTAGATAGAATCACTATAAGTGGATATGGAGACTCACGAGGATATTTACCGCTTAGAAAAAGACTTTCAGAATATCTAAGAATATCTCGTGGCGTTCATTGTTCCGAGGAACATATCATTATCACGAATGGTGAATTGGAAGCTCTAGATATTTGCATCAGAGTCATATTGAATAAAGGTGATTTAGTATTGATTGAAAATCCTGGCTATAAGCGAGCCAGCTTCTTATTTAAGTCTATGGACGTGAACTTACAAGAAATACAAGTAGAAAACGGCATTCTTAATGTAGACAATTTAATTAAAAAAAATTTTGCAGCTAAACTTCTTTTTTGTTCACCAACTCATCAATATCCCTTGGGTGGTATTATGGAGCTTAAGGATCGAGTAAAATTGCTGAACTGGGCTGCAAAATCTAAGTGTTGGATTTTTGAAGACGATTATGAGAGTGAATTTTATTCTCAAAAAAAGCCGGTCGCTGCCTTACAGGGGTTAAGGAAGGATGCTCCAGTCCTCTATTGTGGAAGTTTCAGCAAAACTCTTATGCCGAGCCTAAATTTAGGTTATCTCGTAGTGCCTGAGCCTGTAGCACCAGCTTTTATAGAAGCAAAAGGCCAAATTTCTGGGCCATCTACATTGCTTTACCAAGCGATATTGGCCGATTTTATTGGCGAAGGACATTTTGTACGCCATATAAGAAGAATGCGTAATATTTATCAGGAAAAATGGGTTCATTTTTGCACACTTATTCAGAGTCGATTAAAATCACAGGCACAACTAATTTCTCCAGGTACACCAATGAATCTTGTAATTGCAACCCCTGGGCACGAAGATATAAAACTGTCAAAAGATTTAGCTAACCATGGCTTTGGTAGCACCCCACTATCAACTTGCTACTTTGGAAAAACAAAAAGAAGTGGACTAATTTTAGGTTGCGCTAATACAACAACGTCACAACGTGAAGAATTCATATCTTATCTAGTAAGATACTTAATTAAAAAATGAGACATCTTAAGATTTAATTTCAATTATAAGTTTATCAAATCAGGAATGCTCCTGACATTTTTTGTAAGAAGTATTATTTTTTCCAAAATTAACTTTGCCCCAATTTCCCCCCAAAAAAAGAAGTGCCCCCCGGGAAGGGATTGCGAAAAGTGGCTACCAGAGCATTCAACCAGTTCTTGAAGACGCTCCCACTGAGCAGGAGAGAGGTCCTTCAATGCATTATCCCCAAGCACCCTCTTAATAAGCACTCTATTTCTAATAAACGCCCAGTTAGAAGTATTCAGTAATACGTTTTCCGCATCAGATATCGAATTACCATGAATAATTACAGGAAAAGGATAATCGTCGTAATTGAAAGTGTTCGCGGACTTAAGACTCCATTCTAAGTCTTCCACAAATTGGCCATTCTTATACATCAGGCCCGCGCCAATCAATCCCACAGGGGTGGCCCCCAGGATCCTCTGCCGATAAATATCTTTTGGGAGAATAGTATGGCCATTATAGGTACTTTGATCTTCCAGCGCCTGAAAAAACCAGGGGTATAAGCTCTCCCTGTTTGCCAGTCCTTCTGGTGTCATAGCGATATTTTCAGCATTTGCTTTTGGCAAAAAACCGGGAACTGCAGGATCACCAGACATTGCGACAAACATAGTAATTGAAATTTGCTTTGCAATCGCCTCCTTCCCAAGAGCTCCGGCAATCTTACATCCCATACTCCAGCCGCAAACGATTACCTCACGTTGTAAGTTATTCTTAGAAACTACCTCGTCAATCACTTCAGCGACTTGCTTTCCCCAATCGGCAATAGTAAAGCTGGGATAGAAGCCATCAAAAACCTTATTGGCAATTGGGAAAGAAACAGCCAGAAAGGGGTGGCCTGAGCGATGAACCCAGTAACTGATAAAATCCTCTTCCCGGGCCTCAGGGCAGCCATAGAAGATACGTGCCAGATGAGAGTTACCCGGTATGAATACCATTAAAGGTTTGGATTTTTCCGCAGCAATATAGCGGTAAAGAACAGGAAAGCCAGCTGCAGAGCCCAAGACTTCCCCTTCTTGTAATACTCCAGATTGAGGATACCCCATACCGTTACCTAAATTGAGTGCTGAAAATCAGGCTCAGATAAGATATTTAAGACATCACTACCGAAGATGATAAAGTACATCACAAGTCTTACTAGCTCGAAGTTTTACCCCATACCTCTTCAAGCCGTTGATCCCGCCCACAACGGTAACGGTAGTATTTATAGCGGAGAGGATTACGCTGGTAGTAATCCTGATGATAAGCTTCTGCCGGGTAAAATTTTGCAGCAGGGTTTATTTGGGTAACAACTTTCTTACCCAGCTCAGCCTCTACTTTCTTCTTACTCTCTTCGGCTAACTTCTTCTCTTCTTCACTACCGTAAAAAATCTCTGCGCGATATTGGTCACCCCGGTCACAGAACTGTCCACCCGCATCGAAAGGGTCTACATTGTGCCAAAAAATATTGAGTAGTTCCGAATAACTCACTTTGTTTGCATCATATTTAACTTGTACCACCTCAGCATGACCTGTACCACCAGCAGAGACCTGATCATAAGTGGGATTTTTCACATGACCTCCGCTGTAACCTGAGGTGGTTTCCAGCACGCCATTCACTTTGTCATAGGGTGGTTCCATACACCAGAAACAACCACCGGCAAAAATAGCGGTACGAATATTCGGGGAATCCTGGGCATATCCGAGGGTGGCAGCCAGGAGGATAAACAGAGTAAAGACGCCGCGCATAGCTAATTCCTGTGGACAATTCTCTTGATAGGTAATCTTCTGTCGGCTTATAGGGTGAAACTCTTACAGTGTGACAGTGCCCTGGCAGGCACGCAGGAAAATATCGCGATATTCCACTGCGTTAAAAGACATTGGGTTACTGGCTGCAGACGGATCTTCTGCAGCCATACGACCAATCTTATCGGCATCATCGCTACCAATACCAATTTCTTGCAAAGTATGAGGAATGCCCAGCTGCTTACGCAGGCCAATAACCCAGTTAAGCACTGCATCAAAGCCACTCTCAAACATGTCTTTCCCGGTCAATTGCAAAGAGAGCGCCAATTGTCCCATGGGAACCTCTATGGCTGGCCTGTTCGCTACAAGGACATAGGGCATCAGTATGGCATTGAGTAAGCCGTGATGTTTATCGTAAAGGCCACCAAGAGGGTGGGCGAGAGCATGAATGGCTCCCAGGCCACGTTGGAAGGCAGTTGCACCCATACAAGAAGCAACCAGCATCTGCTGACGCGCCTTCAACTCGGTACCAATCATGTAAGCCCGCGGAAGATACGTCTTGATCAGCCGCATGCCTTGCAGGGCGATCCCCTCTGCCATGGGGTGGTACATCAGTGAATAATAGGATTCCAGGTTATGGGAAAGCGCGTCCATCCCTGTCGCTGCAGTTACTGCTGGTGGCAATCCGATTGTCAGCTCGGCATCCAGAATCACAATATCCGGCAAGATATTGGGATGAAAAATCAATCGCTTGATTTTTGCATTTTCATCAGTGATCACTGCCACCCGCCCGACTTCTGAACCGGTTCCAGCCGTGGTGGGTACTGCAATCACCGGAACCATGCCATTGGGGTCAACACGCTTATAATTATCGCCAATATCTTCAAAGTCCCAAATGGGCCGACTCTGCCCTGCCATCAATGCAATAGCTTTGCCTGCATCAATAGCAGAACCACCACCAAAGGCAATGACTCCATCGCAATTTTTATCCCGTAACAGCTGGACGCCTTGGTTAATATTCTCACCATTGGGATTCCCCTTGATTGAGGAGAAAACTTCCAGCTCTAAACCATTTTCTCTACAGGGAGCATAAGCGCGATCAATAAGCGACATGCCGGCAAGGCCTGGATCAGTCACCAATAGTGGGCGTTGAATATTCAGTTCGCAACAGGCTTTGGCAAGATCTGCTGTCCGGCCAGGTCCGACCCAAATATTGGTAGGGAAATTCCAGTTTACCTGGTATTTGTCCACAATAGCCCCTCTCCTCTTACTATTAACTCGCGTTCGCTGGACCAGTTTCTCACTTCTGCACTTCCTTGACTGAATAAATCAAATTGAAAACAGACTCAAGGTCCTTAACCTCACAACTAACTGTTTATCAAATATGAAAGGCTTCTCCGAAACTCTCCAAAAACCAAACTTCATCACACTTCTTAGCTTCAGGAGGTAGTATGGAGTAAGCTGAGAATATCTCGACAGCAACAAGTCAGAAAGTAATATTAGCGCCTTCATTTTATAAACTCTCCCTATACGACTTGTGGGCCACTAATTAATTGCATGAGCTCTATTTTCAATAGATTCAATGACACTGATCACCGCAGTGTAATCTACTGAGCTACAGTCTCCTTTAAAATGTGCAACCAGCAGATCCCGTCCATCCCCCAGAAACCAGTTTGCCATGCACTTTCCTTTGGACATAAAAGTGACAAAGTAGCCAGAGTAGTTGCCTATCTGTACTGAAGAAACCGGGTGTTCTACTGGATGGTTTTTTAACAATGCACCGGGATCAGTTCCATCTATAAGCAATTCCGCTCTAAGAATAAAGGCTATCAGGTTATCCGTATCTTTCTGTCGAAATTGGATTCCGACATCACTGTATGTGTCTTGATATATTGACCAACCATCGGGCATCTCCAAAATAATATTTTTATAAAGATAAGATTCCGCCATTGATATCGGGGGGGTGATTAAAAGCAATCCAGCAACAAAACACATAATCAGCCGCACAACAACGTCCTCTTTTCTGACCCTCTAGCCCCCAATTTTCAAGTGGAAGGACTTGGGCCTAGTTAATTGCTCAAATCCAACCCTGGATAAAGTACAACCCCTACCGGATTGTTTTACACCAGTCCAAGCCAATTCCGGGTCCAGGTAATCACATCGATTAAGGAATATTGTGCCGGCCTGCAAATGATCGCCAATGGCCATTGCGGCCTCTTCATCTTGTGAAAAAATTGCCGCGGTTAGACCAAAGTGACTGTTATTCATAAATTCTAGGGCTTCACCATCATCATGCACTTTTTGCACCCCCAATACCGGACCAAAAGATTCCTCCCGCATCAGACGCATTTTGTGGCGCACACCAGTAAGTAATTGCGGCGCCATATATTGGGTGCCGCGGTTATCCAGGGGAAAATCACGGGCGCTCAAGTGGGCTTTGGCACCCTCGGCAACGGCTTCATCAATTTGGGCGCGTACCCGATCAGCAGATTCGGCACGCACCAGCGGCCCCAGTGTGGTGTCTGGGTTATCCGGGCGTCCAAGCTGGTATTTGCCAAGCAAGGCAACCGCGCGCTCTACAAATTCATCGAATATTTTTTCTTGAACATAAACTCGCTCAATGGCACAGCAGGACTGCCCAGAATTGAAAAATGCGCCATCGACTACTGCCTCCACTGCTTGCTGTAAGTCTGCATCTTCGCGCACATAGGCCGGGTCCTTGCCACCCAGTTCCAGACCCACCTGAATAAAGCGCCCCGCCACGGTACGCTCCAGTTTTGCCCCGGCATCCACTGATCCAGTAAAGGCGATATGCTGAATCTCTTCGGCGCATGCCAGTCTCTGGGTATAGGCATGGTTCAGATGCAGATATTGGAATACCCCATAGGGCAATCCCGCCTCCCTGAATGCTTCAACCATACGTTCTGCACAGAGAGGGGTCTGCGCAGAGTGCTTTAAAATCACCGCATTGCCCGCTAATAATGACGGCACCACGGCATTTACAGCCGTTAAATAGGGGTAGTTCCAGGGGGCAATCACCAGGGAAATCCCCAGAGGTTCACGACGAATAAAACGAGAGAACCCTGGTTTGGAAGACAGCTGGATATCTGCAAGGGCCTGTTCAGCAATATTTGCCATCATTGAGGCACGCTCGGCGAAGCCATCAATTTCCCCCGGTGCATAGCGAATGGGACGCCCCATCATCCAGCAGATCTCCTCTGCAAGACGATTCTTGCGATCCATAAAAAATTCAACTGCTCTGCGCACAATTTCAATACGCTCAGAAAGCGGGGTTAATCGCCAGGCTCGCTGAGTGGCGCTGGCCCTGTCTAGAGCCACACGAATTTCCGCTTCTCCGGCCAGGGGCCGCTCCAGGTAAATACTGTTATCTATAGGGGAAATACATCGCAAGTGGTGCATATTTAATAATTCCCTTTTAGCCGCTCCACATTAGCCTCCAGCCAATGAAAAAAACTCCTGTACCGCCCTTCTCGTCGGCAATTAATTGGGCGTGAGCATCGTCAATTACAGAATAAAACCGAAGTGCACCTCCTGGTTCAGATAATCTCGAAGTATCTGTCCAGCTCCCAATCACTTACATGACGCCGGTATTCTCGTTCCTCCCACTCGCGGCTGGCGGCAAAGTGCTCGACAAATTCACTTCCAAACAACTCTTTGGCAGCCGCAGAAGCTCTCAGGCATTGAGCTGAATCCCACAGGGTGGCGGGCAGAGTCAGCTGGGGTTCCGGTGCCAAGGCATAGGCATTACCCTCAATTGGCTCACTGGGCTGCCACTGCTGCATCACGCCGTAAAGTCCGGAACCCAATGCCGCAGCCAGGGCCAGATAGGGATTGGCATCCGCAGCACCCAGGCGGTACTCCACCCGCTGGGATTTACTGCTGCCAGGAATAGCCCTCAATGCGGTGGTACGGTTCTCCACCCCCCAGTTGGCACCAGTAGGCGCCCAGAAACCGGGAACCAGGCGTCGGTAACTGTTTATAGTGGGCGCTAACATCGCCAGGAATTCCGGCATCAGACGCTGCTGCCCCGCAATAAACTGACGCATGGTTTCACTGATTCCCTGGGGCTGGTTTCCTTCAAAAAATGCCGCCTCGCCATTATTTACATTGCGTAATGACAGGTGGATATGGCCGCTCTGCCCCGGATAATCACTGGACCAGCGCGACATAAAAGTCGCCATCAATCCCATCCGCTGCGCCAGTACTTTCATAAATGTCTTAAACAATGCAGCCTTATCTCCTGCGGCCTCGGCACCATCCACCGCAATTGCCGCTTCGAGGACTCCAGGACCAGTTTCTGTGTGCAGGCCCTCCAGAGGGAAATCCATACACTCGCCCATACCCAGGATCTCCCGGTACAGTTCAGAGTGCACCGAGTTACGCAGCATCGAATAACCAAACCAGTCCGGGGTGAAGGGTTTCAGGTTGCGGAAACCCTTTTCGCGCACGGAATTGGGGGTTTCATCAAAAAGGAAGTACTCATATTCAAGGGCGGCAAAGGGTTCAAACTCCATAGCTCTGCAGCGCTCCACCACCCTGCGCAGGACTGCGCGGGGACAAACCGACTGAGCTCGATCATCAAACTCGGCCATGAACAGCAGCATATTGTCTTCAAAGGGGATATCCCGGCAGCTGTCTGGAAGGATTCGCACCGGAGCATCCGGGTAACCGGTATGCCAACCAGTAAAGCGTACATTGTCATAGAGCTGGTCTTTAACGTCCCAGCCCAGCACGACATCACAAAAGGAAAAGCCCTTTTCCAGGGAGGAGAAAAATTTTTCGCGGCTCATGTACTTGCCGCGCATAACCCCATCGATATCGAATAGGCCCACTTTTACATGACTGAGGCCACGCCCTTCGACAATCGCACGGGCCTCCTGAACGGTTCTCACCTCCCGAGCTTTGATCATGACCGTCCCTGCCTCGTTGTTGTTATCAATGAGTTACAGGATAGACTCGCCAGCCAATCCCTGACGTCCGATAACGCCCCTAAGAGAGCGACTTTCAGCCGTGCCAAACAGCATATATAATCCGCGCTCCAAATTTTTCGTTTCACCCAGTTCAGGACCAGCAATGAGCTTCGACAAGATCCCCGCAGGTAAAGACCTGCCAAGCGATATCAACGTAATCATCGAGATCCCTGCCAACTCCGATCCCATTAAGTACGAGGTGGACAAGGACTCTGACTCCGTATTTGTGGATCGCTTCGTTGCCACTCCGATGTTCTACCCGGCTAACTATGGCTATGTACCCCAGACACTGTCTGAAGACGGTGACCCCCTGGACGTACTGGTTGTTGCACCCTACCCGGTAATGGTGGGCGCTGTAATTCGCTCCCGCGTAATCGGCGTGCTGAAAATGACCGACGAATCCGGTGTTGACGCCAAGCTGCTGGCGGTACCCCACACCAAGCTGACCAAGCTGTACGATCACGTTCAGGAAATCAGCGACCTGCCCGAGCTGCTGCTCAAGCAGATTGAACATTACTTCGAAAACTACAAAGCGCTCGAAGCTGGCAAGTGGGTGAAAGTGGAAGGCTGGGCCGACGCTGAAGAAGCGCGCAAAGAAGTGCTGTCCTCCCGCGAGCGCTACCTGAAAGAAGAGGGCTAAGCCCCTTTCTTTTGGCTCGACAATCCATTGGATTGTCGGACCGTCAGGCACAAAAAAACCGGCTTTATGCCGGTTTTTTTGTGCCTGAATTATTCTCAGAGGATATTGATCAATTTAATCCACATCCCACTGAGGAATATTGACCACCGCAGCCTCCGGTTCAACCCGCTCATTTTTATCGAGTAAAAGGCCCTCCGCCGCGCGCAGGCTGATATGGTCGGTAGACACCTGTACCGCAGATGCCTGCTTGCGTTCATAATCCTTTAGCAAGTGGCCTTCCATCGGAGCTAAGGTCCAATCGGGAGCCTCGGGCTGGGCCTTTTCCTGCGGCTCTGACGCTTGTGATTTTGGGGCAGGCTTGGACTTTGCGACCACAGCACCACTCTCATCCTTCACTGTCGCCTGGGCACCGATCTTGGCCAAAGTGGCCTGAAACTGCTCCGCCTGAGCGCGACCGAGTCCTTTACGCAAAATCAATGGTCGTCCACTAAACAGTTTTTCAACGGCTTGTGGACTGCTTTTAAACAGGCGCGCCAGGTTGGCCTTCACATCGCCAGCGGTAAACCCTGCAATCAGGTCACCACGGAAAATCAGGCTGTAGGTGGGTTCTGACATCACTCAATCCCTTTGTTATTCGTCCGGGTCCAGGGTCTGATCCATGGTAAAGGCGGGGGCTCCCTCAATGCGTCCACCGACCTGGCGTGCTGGCACACCGGCGACAGTCGTGTGATCGGGTACATCTTGCAGGACCAGGCTTCCAGCGGCAATCTTAACGTCATCCCCTACCCGCACAGGCCCCAATACTTTGGCACCGGCACCAATCATTACCCCATGGCCAATTTTTGGGTGGCGATCACCGGAACCGCGACCACTGCCCCCCAAGGTAACGGAGTGCAGGATAGATACATTATCCCCCACTACACAGGTCTCCCCCACCACCAGACCAGTAGCGTGATCAATCATAATGCCGCCGCCAAACTTAGCCGCCGGATGAATATCCACGCAGAACTGCTCCGAAACTCGGCTCTGGAAGTACAGGGCCAGGGTAAAGCGCCCCTGATTCCATAGCCAGTGCGCTATACGGTGCGACTGCAGGGCGTGAAAGCCTTTGAAGTAGAGGAATGGGGTCAGGTATTTGTCACAGGCCGGGTCCCGATCATACCAGGCGCAAATATCGGCATGCATACTGCGGGAAATAGACGGATCACTCTTCAGGGCTGAGGCGATCACTTCCTGTAGAGAGGTAGCCGTCAAGGCGTTGTGATCAAGCACTGCAGCCAGCTGGTCAGCAACAGCGTGCTCCAGTGATTTATGCCGCAGGATAGTATTATGGAAGTAGCTCGCCAGGATCGGCTCGCCACTGGCTGCTGTGGCGGCTTCAGCACGCATGGATTTCCAGACATCACGGGGCTCGATCTGGCTGTCGATAATGATTTCCTCGCCTCTCTTTTCCACTTTTCCTAACTTCCAATTGTATATGCCAAGGGCCGGAAGCCCGCGAAGCTTGGCAGTAATAGCAGGACCTTTCAAGCGCCGCCCAGAGGGTAAGGTAAAGGGTCACAAGGAGGCACCAGCTTCTCTTTAAAGCGGCATAATTTCTGGATAGCAGTGATCCGGGACCCACACAAAGCGCGTATAGATTTCATCTAACCGCTCACACACAGTGTCGCACAGGGCCAGATCGCCGCGGCGCAGCTGTTCCTGCAGTCGCTCAACAGTCAACAGACCCTGTAACTCACGCGCACGCGGTGCATAACTTAAATGCCAGCGCTCCGGGGCCACACCGCCCTGATCGGTGGCGAAGGGGCGGAACAGCCCGTAGCTGTGGCCGGCGGCGATACGTTCATCCAGCCAAAGGTGGAATGGACCAAAGATACCGTTATCCGCTACTTCCTGGGGGGTCAGTTGCACCTCGTAGTTCTCAGGCATGGCTGCCGCATCGACCATATCAAAGTCGGTGCCCCAGTGATGACGGGAAGCGCCCGGCAGTGCCGACCAGCGCAGTATGGCCATAACCAGATCCTTTGGAGGCAGTTGAGAGACTTCCAATGCTGTGCCCTCGCTGTCGAGCACTGGTCTGAGTCCCTGCGCCTTACCATTCCAGATAGTACGTTGGCGCTCAAAGCTACGGAAGCCTGAAACTATCCTGGGGTCAAAGCCGGCATCGCACGCATCGCGCCTAAGGCGCTGAAAAGCCACCAGCGCCTCTGGGTGCAGCAATTGGCCCGAGGTGGGGTCGAGGATGACATGCTCATCGGTGAGCCCAAAAAGCATACGTTGAAGCGGTACAGATAACATTTGACTCCCATAAGCAGGCGATTTTTGTAATGCGGGCTAAAGTGAACAAACCCAAGGTACCTACTCTATCAAAGAGCGATACGGAATAAGCAGGTCGGACAGGAATTACTGGATAAAGCAAAAGACGCTGTCTCCTTGGCACCGGTGGTAATGATTACTGGCCAACAGTTAATTTATGCTAAGTTCAGCCCCGCGATCGAAGGAGTGATCGTATTAACTGGACGTTAAACTTTGTAGGGAAAACTGAATGCACCCGAGTCAATCAGAATTACTGAAGCTGAAAAACCTGGGCCTGGCCTCCGTCAATATCCTGCACTCTATCGGTATCCGCTCCCATGAAGATCTACGCCGCATAGGCCCGGTGGAGGCATTTATCAGCATCCGCAACCGCGGTATCAACGCCTCCAGAGTCATGCTCTACGCCCTGCAAGGTGCGCTGCTGGACGTACATTGGAACGATCTGGACCCGGATCTCAAGCAACGGCTGGCCAGTGAGGCTGATCGCCTGCTGGCCACCCAGAGTTCCGACTAGACCAAGTACCCCCTATTACCCTCAATTTTGCAGCCCCGGGTTTACCACAAAGTAAACCGAGGGTACGGCCTGGTGCTGCTCACCGCACAGCTGTCACACAAAATGCCCCACCCTAACTAGACTTAACAAAGGGCTATTAGATGGAGAGAGCCGATGTTGCGCATTGGGCTATTCCTGCTGACCAACTTAGCGGTTCTGGTTCTGGTTGGCATTATTTTCAACCTGTTCGGTATAGGAGGCATCCTCCAGGCCAACGGTGTAGACCTGAACCTGGGCGCCCTGCTATTGCTCTGCGCCCTATTCGGCTTCGGCGGCTCGTTTATCTCTCTGCTGCTCTCCAAGACGATCGCGCGGATTAGTACCCGTACCCAGATTATCACCGAGCCCCGCAGCGCTGATGAACAGTGGCTGGTGGAGACGGTGCGGGAGCTTTCACGCAAAGCCAAGATCGGTATGCCGGATGTGGGTATCTTTCCCATGCCCCAGGCCAACGCTTTTGCCACCGGTTGGAATCGAAACAACGCCCTGGTCTCCGTCAGTGCCGGGCTTTTGCAGCGCTTCAGTCGTGAGGAGGCGCGCGCGGTCATCGGACACGAGATAGGTCATGTGGCCAATGGAGACATGGTGACCCTGGCTCTGATCCAGGGAGTGGTGAACACCTTTGTGATGTTCTTCGCGCGCCTGGTAGGTTTCTTTGTTGACCGGGTGATACTGCGCAACGAGCAGGGGCTGGGGATCGGTTACTTCATCACTTCTATCGTAATGGACATCGTATTCGGGTTCTTTGCCATGATTATCGTCGCCTGGTTCAGCCGCCGCAGGGAGTACCGGGCAGATCACGCCGGCGCGACGCTGGCCGGCCCCAACTCCATGATCGCCGCCCTGCAGAGGCTCAAGGTGGAGTCAGAGCGGGGCCATGAAGAGCCGCTGCCCGGTAACATGAAAGCCTTTGGAATCTTCGGCAATATGGGCGCGCTGCTGGCCACTCACCCACCGCTGGATGATCGCATCCAGGTACTACAGAGTTTCCGCAGGTAGCGCCCCAGCCACGAGGTAACATCACCGCCTGTACAATTATCCACAGGACGGAAAAAGAGCCTGGTGAAAAAAGGCTGTGAATAAAATACCAATTGCAGATACAGGTTTGTAATAACGCCGCTACCTTTTCGCCACTGCTGCGGGCGAGGTAAACTTGCCGGCAAAGTGACAATGCAAAGATTGTTATCCATGACAGCGAAAAAGACTCTGCCGATCATTTTCTCCTTATTGCTCCTCTGCTTTTCCTCCCCCCTATTTGCACAGGTACAGGACTTCGCGACCGACGACGAGCGCAACACCATGCAGGTGTTTAATTTCGCCAGCCCGTCTGTGGTCTACGTCACCAATGAAACCCTGGTCCGCGATCGCAGGACCCTGCAGCTGCACGCAGTGCCCAAAGGTGCCGGTAGCGGTTTTATCTGGGATGAACAGGGCCATGTGGTAACCAACTTCCACGTGGTCGAAGGCGCACGCAAAGTTACCATCACGTTACAGGATCGCAGTGAGTGGCCAGCCAAACTGGTGGGCTCGGCGCCGGAAAAGGATTTAGCTGTACTGAAAATAGAAGCGTCCAAAGAGCGATTGAAACCCCTGGTAGTGGGCACCTCCAGCAAACTCGCCGTGGGCCGCAAAGTGCTCGCTATCGGTAACCCCTTCGGCCTGGATACCACCCTAACTACCGGTGTGGTGAGCGCCTTGGGGCGTGAAATTGAAACGGCCAACAACCGTACTATCCGCAATGTGATCCAGACAGATGCCGCTATTAATCCGGGCAATTCAGGTGGCCCGCTGCTGGATTCCCTCGGCCGTCTGATCGGTGTCAACACCGCAATTTACAGCCCAAGTGGCGCCAGTGTGGGCATTGGCTTCGCCATTCCCGTAGATACCGTCAAGAAAATAGTGCCAGAGCTAATTGCCCATGGCCGCCTGGTGCGCCCAATACTCGGCATTGAATCCGCTCCGGACCAGTGGGGCAGCCGCTACGGCTTTGAAGGTGTGGCGGTATTGCGTACAGCGCCGGGCCTACCCGCAGAAAAAGCTGGGCTGCAAGGGATCTACCGCACACGCCAGGGGGGCTGGCAATTGGGAGATGTGATTGTCGAAGTGGAGCAGCAACCCATTCGCAGCTACGACGATCTGCTTAACGCCCTGGAAAAACATCAGGTCGGAGACGAAATTACTCTGGGTATCCTGCGCGACGGGACAATACGCTACACCTCGATTACACTCGCGGCGCCGCAATAGACCAATAAAAGATTCCAGAGCCGACTTTATGCAGAAATACTTCCTGTGCCGTTACGATGAGTTAACCGAAGGGCAATCGAAGGGCTTTTCCCTCGGCGACACAGCCGCCGGAACCGATAATGTATTTGCCGTGATGAAAGGCGGTGAAGTCTACGCCTACAAGAATACCTGTCCCCATCGCGGCATCAATCTCGACTGGCAGGAAGACCAGTTTCTCGATCCCGACGGCGCGCTGATCCAGTGCGCTTCCCACGGTGCCCTGTTCCTGATTGAATCCGGCGAGTGTATTGCCGGCCCCTGCACCGGAGATGCGTTGACGCCTGTACCCGTGGAATACGCTCAGGACGGCCTCTACGCCCTGTTGCCGGGATAAGGTTTTACCCGTCGGGCAATCTCACCCGGCGCGTATGTCCCCAATACTTTCACTGAAACGACAATGACTGCACAAGGACAATTTCTGCAGCGCCCAGGCGCGCCTTGTAAGCGAGCACCTCCACACCTGCAGACACAGCTTTGTCGAGAGCTTCGGCATAAACAGGGTCTATCTCTCGCGCCACTTGCACACTTTCAATGCCGGTGTGCTGGACACAGTAAAGGAGAACCGCGCGCACACCGCCCTCAGCCAATTTCTGTAACTCCCGTAAATGTTTGGCGCCACGGGCACTTACCGCATCGGGAAAATAACCCCGCTCTGCATCTGCCAGAGTGACGTTCTTGACCTCGACATAACAGTCACCCTGCTCACCGGACAAGAGTAAATCTATGCGACTGTTTTCATCGCCGTAGCGCACTTCCCTGCGCAGGGAGTCGTATCCCTGGAGTTCACTGACCACCCCCGTGCGAATTGCCTCTTCCACCAGAGCATTGGCACGGCCGGTATTTACCCCGGCGAGAGCGCCATCCGGTGTGGTGGTGATCTCCAGGGTATGACGATACTTGCGCTTGGGGTTGCCGGAATCCGAATACCAACAGGCGCCACCTTCAACCCAGCAGTTTTTCATGGAGCCGGTATTGGGGCAGTGAATGGTAAAAACTTCACCCTCTGCTGACTCCACATCGGCGAGAAAACGCTTGTAACGACGCAACAGGGTTGCCTTTTGAAAATGGGGGGTAAACTTCACAGGCTGGCACTCTTGTACGTTTTGGCGCCACAAAATAGCAGACAACTATTTGTGGCGCGAATCGCGCAGATTTGATAGCTTCCTCGCTCTCGGTCGCCTGGGGTATCGGCAACCGTAATAAGGATTAGCCTGCCACCGAAAGCTTTTTGACAGGTGAAAAAAGCATCAAGCAAAAAGATTCCGGTCTAGGCTAGATTGAATTTGGTGGTATCGCCCCCATTATCGGGGGTCCGTAAAGAAAGAGAGGCAACGACTATGCCCAAAACTGCTGCGAGCACCGATTCTCTGCACGGCTTTGAGCCCTACAAGGAGACTAAGGGCGAAGAGTACATGAATGAGAAGCAGCAGGAGCATTTCCGCAACTTGCTGTTAGCCTGGAAGGCCGAACTGATGGCGGAAGTGGACCGCACCGTTTCCCATATGAAAGACGAGGCCGCAAACTTTCCCGACCCCGCGGATCGCGCCAGCCAGGAAGAGGAGTTCAGCCTTGAGCTTCGCACCCGCGATCGCGAGCGCAAACTGATCAAGAAAATCGATGCCACCCTGGAGCTGATTGACCAGGATGACTACGGTTTCTGTGAAGCTTGCGGGGTTAATATTGGTATCCGACGCCTGGAAGCACGTCCCACCGCAACCCTGTGTGTGGACTGCAAGACCCTGGCTGAGATCAAGGAAAGGCAGATTTCCGGTTAATCCCTTACCAATAGCAACCAGGTGGTCCTGCGTGATCACCCGGAGAGATGGGGCGGTCGACGGGACCGCCCCCTGTCATTTTGAAAAGTAGTAATCCCTATATCGGTCGATTCGCTCCCTCCCCGAGCGGTCCCCTGCATTTCGGCTCGCTGGTGTGTGCACTCGGCAGCTATCTCGACGCCCAATCCCACGGTGGCCAATGGCTGCTGCGTATGGAGGATCTCGATCCGCCACGCGAGGAACCGGGTGCGGCCACCCGTATCCTGAATTCCCTGGAAGCCCATGGCTTGCACTGGCACGGCCCTGTTGTCTGGCAGAGTAAGCGCCATGCACTCTATGAAGAGACCCTGGAGCAACTGCGTAAAAAGGAGCTCCTGTACCCTTGTTACTGTTCCCGCAGCCAGATCCGCGAAAATGGTGGGCATGACAATTTGAAATGCCGGGTAAAAATCGCTGACAGTGGCGCCTGCGCCCTGCGCCTGCAATGCGCAGGTGGCGAAGAAGCATTCATAGATATATGGCGAGGGAAACAGTGCCAGCCGATACGTGAAGACACTATTCTCAAGCGCCGCGACGGCCTCCACGCCTATCAACTGGCAGTTGTCGTGGATGATATTGCCCAGGGGATTACCCAGGTAGTACGCGGTGCAGACCTTCTCGACACTACTGGCGCACAAATTCGTCTGTTTCACATACTTGGTGCCAAGTTACCAACTTTCGGGCATCTGCCTCTCGTGATGGGACCGGGGGGACGTCAGAAGCTCAGCAAACAAAACCACGCACCGGCTATCGATGACAACAAGGCGGCAGTTAACCTGTGCACTGCACTGGGTTTTCTCGGCTTCCATGTATCACAGGCACTGGAGCAGGGGAGCACAGAACATATCCTCAATTGGGCAACGGCCCGCTGGCAGCGCCACCAGATCGATAATCACGACCGGCAATTGCACTGAGCTTCGGGGACAATTAACATTTTTCCGCCAGCGGCGCCCGCCCCCGGGCAGTGCGCCCCTATCACGGCAGAGGCTCAGCAGTGGACGTGTCACTGAATCCCTGGTGAGTCTGGCAATTCAATAACACCTTTTCCCCAAGCGGGTTTTCAAGACGATCTATGAGCAACCGTACCCTGTTAATTCTGCTCGTACTGGTGGGTTATGTATTTTCCCCCACCATTTTCACCTGGATGATCAACCCCGTTGGCGCCTGGTATCGGCCTTTTATTCTCTGGTTTGTCTTGATCTTACTGGCGATTTTTATCCAGTGGAGGCGCAAGTCAAATGAGCTTTGACATAGCCCATATCGCCCTGATCGGCGTCGCCTATATTGCTACCCTGTTCTTTGTTGCTTTCGCCACCTCCAAGGGCTGGCTGCCCTCTCGCTGGGTTCGCCACCCACTGGTATATGTACTGTCCCTGGGAGTCTCCCTGTCCGCCTGGACCTTCTACGGCATCGTCGACCTGGCCTGGCAATACGGCTACGGCGTATTGGCCTACTACCTGGGCACCGGCGCCATGTTCCTGTTTGCCCCGGTGGCACTTGAACCCCTGGCACGGCTGGCCCAACGCTATCAGCTGTACTCACCTGCAGACCTGTTGGTGTTCCGTTACCACAGCCGCCTGGTAGGAACTCTCGCCACTCTGTTCATGTTACTGGCACTATTACCACTAGTAGCCCTGCAAATTCAGGCGGTATCCGAAACCCTCGCACTATTGTCGAGGGATAGCGTCGCCGCGCTCGGCCTGCCGGACAGTGGTGTCTCCAGCAAAAACCTGATCGCCTTTTTCTACTGCGTACTACTGGCCGTCTTTACCAGCATGTACGGTGCAACCCGCGAGCGCGGCGAGGGCCTGGCTAGTGCCATGGCACTGGAGTCCCTGGTGAAGCTTGTCGCACTCACTGCTGTAGGTGGCTATGCCGTTTACGGCGTATTCGGGGGTTTCTCCGGCCTCGACCAGTGGCTGCTGGAAAACAACGATATGCAGCAGCTGCTCTACACCCCCATTGAACAGGGCTCCTCACACACCTTGCTGCTGGTGTTTATCGCCACCGCCGTGGCCATGCCGCATATTTTTTACCTGAGTATCGCCGAGCGTCCCACTGGCCAGGCATTGCGTACAGCCAGCTGGGGCTTCCCGCTGTTCCTGTTACTGATGGCGCTGCCGATCTTTCCGATTATGTGGGCGGGCTTTGCCCTGGATGTGGCTGAGCCGGTACAGTACTTCTCCCTGGCGGTACCACGCGCCAGTGGTTCAGCCCTGCTTACCACCCTCGCCTTTATCGGAGGCCTCTCTGCAGCCACCGGTGCACTGATCATGATCACCCTCGCGCTATCCACCATGGTGATGAACCACTGGCTGCTACCAGGCACCCGCTGGCACTCCGAAGACAATATGTATCGCCAGCTGGTGTGGTTGCGTCGCGCCTTGATCGCGGCACTGTTTATCGCCGGCTTTGCTTTCTACCTGTTATTGAACAACCGGCTGTCCCTGTCGGACCTGGCCTTGTTGGCATTTATTGGCTCACTGCAATTCCTGCCGGGTATCTTTGCAGTGATCCACTGGCCGCGCGGCAACCGGCGCGGCTTTATCGGTGGACTGCTGGGCGGCATGCTGATCTGGGGCTGCGGCTTGATGCTGCCGTCAATTTTTGACCTGACCGGTATCACCCTGCCCGGAACCTCCATACAAATTCCCCTGGGGATGCCGATCTGGACCCAGGTCACCACCCTATCCCTTGGCATCAACATACTGCTGTTTGTGGCCCTGTCCCTGTTTACTCGCACCAGCGGCCTTGAGCAGTACGCCGCCGACCTGTGCAGTGACGACACTATTGCCCAGGCCTTGCGACTCGGTCTTGATGTGGAATCAGCCGCGGACTTCCGCTTGCGCCTGGCTGAGAGCCTCGGTGCTGCCACAGCAAACAAAGAAGTCAGGCGCGCTCTCAACCAGCTCAACCTACCGGATGACGAGCGCCGCCCTTACGCCCTTCGCCAACTGCGCAACAAGCTGGAGGCCAACCTTTCCGGATTACTCGGAAGGGTCCTTGCCGGCCAGATTATCGACCGTCACTTTCCTTTCCAGAACAGCGATCAACCGGCCAACAAGGATATTCATCTGATCGAAACACGCCTGGGGCGCTACAAGCACCAGCTCACGGGCCTCGCTGGGGAACTGAACAATCTGCGCCTCTATCATCGCCAGATGCTGGAGGAACTGCCCATGGCCGCCTGCTCCTTGGGCCGCGACGGCGAGATACTGCTGTGGAACTACGCTATGCAGGACCTTACCGGCATCGCTGCCAGCGAAGTAATCGGTTCCAAACTGGAGTACCTGGCCGAGCCCTGGCGCGGCCTGCTGGCAGAGTTTGCCGAATCCACCGATGCCAGTCGCTTCAAGCAGCAGGTGAGCCTGGACGGCAACAGCCACTGGCTCAACCTGCATAAGACCCGCCAGAAGCGCAGCCGCAGCGATCATGTCCAGGATGAGCGCGGCGACGGCCATATGTTGCTACTCGAAGACATTACCGAGACCCAGGTGCTGGAGCAGGAACTGATTCACAGTGAGCGCTTGGCCTCGGTGGGGCGCCTCGCAGCTGGAGTCGCCCACGAAGTCGGAAACCCGGTGACAGGCATCGCCTGTCTGGCGCAAAACCTCCAGTTTGACTGTGAAAACCCGGAGGTACTGGAAACCGCTGACCAGATTCTCAGCCAGACGCAACGTATCAGTCGCATCGTACATTCGCTGGTTAACTTCTCACACAGCGGCAGCCAGGAAAGTGAACGGGCGCCGGTGGACCTCTATGCCTGTGTGCAGGAGGCAGTGCACCTGCTGTCCCTGCAGCGGGATAAGACCGAAGTACGCTTCGATAATACAGTGCCCGAAAACCTGATCGCCCCAGGGGACAACCAGCGCCTGATCCAGGTTTTTATCAACCTACTCAGCAATGCCCGCGATGCCAGTCCCGATGGAGGCCAGATTCTAATCGAGGGCTATGTCGTCAACGGCAGCGCATGCGTCTCTGTCACCGACGACGGCCCCGGAATCTCGGCCAAGCACCGAGATCGTATACTCGAGCCCTTCTTCACTACCAAGGAGCCCGGTGAAGGCACCGGTCTGGGCCTGGCAATGGTGTACAGCATTGTTGAAGAACATGGAGGACAGCTGGAACTGGTAAGCCCTGCTAATCGGGAGACCGGGCGTGGCGCCAAGTTTATTGTCCAGCTACCACTGGCGAGTTGAGATACGAGCGATCAAATCGATCAATTTTCACTCAAAAATTGACCAATTCACGGTTTTTGAGTTGCATAGAAACGGCGCGCAGGTAAAACTAGGCGCTTATTGAGCATTTTGTAACCAGGCGTAACACATGAGCCACATCCTGATCGTCGAAGATGAAGCCATTATTCGAACGGCGCTGCGCAAACTGCTGGAGCGGCACCGCTACAAGGTCAGTGAGGCGGGCTCAGTACGCGAAGCCCTGAGTAAATACCGTGTCAGTGAAGTGGATCTGGTGATCTCCGACTTGCGCCTGCCCGGTGCTCCCGGCACGGACCTGCTCAAGCACGCCGGCGAAGTGCCGGTGCTGATCATGACCAGCTACGCCAGCCTCAGGTCTGCGGTCGACTCCATGCGCATGGGCGCGGCGGACTATATCGCCAAACCCTTTGATCACGATGAAATGATTGCCACTGTGCGCAGGGTTATCGGCAAGGCCGAACAGAGCCGCGCCCAGGCCCCCAAGGAAAAAGGTAACACTGGTACCATCGCCGGTATGATCGGTAGCAGCCAGGTGATGCGGGAGCTTTATGGGCGCATCCACAAAGTGGCACCTACCGATGCCACGGTGCTGGTACACGGCGAGACAGGTACCGGTAAAGAGCTGGTGGCGCGCGCCATCCACGAGGAGAGCCGCAGAGCTGGCAAGCCACTGATATCGGTCAACTGTGCCGCAATCCCCGAAACCCTGATCGAATCGGAACTATTCGGCTACGAGAAAGGCGCCTTTACCGGTGCGCAGAGCGCACGCGAGGGCTTGGTGGCGGCTGCCGATGGCGGCACCCTGTTCCTCGATGAAATCGGCGAGCTGCCTCTTGAAGCCCAGGCGCGTCTGCTGCGTGTAATCCAGGAAGGGGAAGTGCGTCCGATCGGCTCGATTGAATCGCGCAAGGTGAATGTGCGCCTGGTAACAGCCACCCACCGCAATCTGCGCCAGCTGGCGGCGGAGCGCAAGTTCCGTGAAGACCTCTACTACCGCATTAATGTGGTGCAAATGACACTGGCTCCGCTGCGCGAACGCGGCCGCGACGTGCTTGCACTAGCTGAACACCTGCTGGAACGATTCTGCACCAAAATTGAGCGCCCGTTACTGCGCCTCTCCCCAGAGGCGGTCCAGGCCGTTACCACTTACACTTGGCCTGGTAACGTGCGCGAGCTGGAAAACGCCATCCAGCGCGCAGTAATCCTCACCGACCGGGACAGCCGGGAAATTGACCACAAGACTTTGGATATTGATTTAGACCTGGTTCCGGTGGAAGAGACTAACGATCTACCACGCCCCAGGAGCCTGCATACAGACCCCCGTGAGGACTTGTCCCTGGAGGACTACTTCGCCCGTTTTGTGATCGAACACCAGGACACCATGAGTGAAACTGAGCTGGCCAAAAAGCTGGGGGTCAGCCGCAAGTGCCTGTGGGAGCGGCGCCAGAAGTTAGGCATCCCGCGCAAGAAGGCCCGCCGCAGTGCGGTTGCCGAAGCCTGATCTGTAACAATGGGGGCTTTCGCCCCTTCCCACCCGCAACATCCCCAACCAGCGCCGCGCATCTCTGGAACAACTTTGCCCTACCAGTGCACCCCCACACCCCTGTTTTCCCTTGTCGCCACAAGGTAACAAGCGGGGTAACAAGAGAAGTGTTACCCATAACGTCCTGCAAGTAACAAATGCCGCACCTTACGTAACGTAATAGGCCTGGAAAAAGTTCCGTCAAATTTCGTAAAGATTATAAACCATTGTTTTATAAGGATTTTTAAAAGTTGGCATACTAAATGCTTTATCTCTAGTACAAAAATTGAAAACGGCCAACAATAAAAATAAATGACCGTTAAAAGCCCTATAACTACTCAAAATAAGTGGGCGAAACATAATAAAAATAATGGGGAGGCCGACAAGAAAAGCAATGAGAGGCCAAAACCGCAAGAACAACAATAAACAATAACAATAAACCCAAAGAAAGAATAAAAATAACAACAAGCGCGTTGCAAACTGACTGAATTGTACCTGGGAGAGGGTGTTTGCTTGATAGCAAATTGATAGCGCAAGGAAGCCGCTGCCTTCATACTGGTAATAATAATTCCCATAATCTTTTCCCCAAACTTCCCGGCACCCGCAGATTGCGGGCGCATTCCTTTGCGTGTGTTAGAATCGCGCCCGCGAATCCGGTTCACCGACAACAGATGCCAATGGCACCCCTGGTTACGGACTTCGCGCCCTGGGCCCGCCCAGGTATATGAGGCCCCAGCAGTGCCGCAGAGAACCCCCTGGTCAGCAGGGGCAGAAACGCGCGGGTACCGAGCCTGCCGCCACCGGAAGTGTGGCCTGAGCACCAGCAGGGCTTTTCCGGTCATTTACGAATGGCAGCAGTCAAAACAGACAGCCGTATGCTCAACAATTTGATTAGTAGTATTAAACGCTGGCGCAAGCCGGCCAACAAAGGTCCCAGGGTTATCGCCCGCAACGATCACAATATCTCCCGCCGAGAGATCAGCCGCGCGGCCCTGACCGTAATGAAGCGTCTGCAAGAAGCCGGACATCAAGCCTATATTGTCGGCGGCGGAGTGCGTGACCTGATGCTGGGTGGCCACCCCAAGGACTTTGATGTCGCCACCGACGCCACTCCCGAACAGGCCAAGGAATTATTTCGCGGCGCGCGTATTGTGGGGCGGCGCTTCCGTATTCTGCATGCGCGCATCGGTCGCGAGGTTATCGAGGTAACCACATTCCGGGGGCATCACAGCGACGGGGAAGAGCATGAAGCAAGGCAGTCCGAGCACGGCATGCTGCTGCGTGACAATGTCTATGGCGACCTCGAGAGCGATGCCATGCGCCGTGACTTTACTGTCAACGCGCTCTACTACACCACCAGCGGTTTTGCCATCCACGACTACACCGGTGGTGTCGAGGATATCGAAAAGCGCCTGATCCGCATGATTGGCGAACCCAGCATTCGCTATAAAGAAGATCCGGTACGCATGCTGCGTGCAGTACGTTTTGCCGCCAAACTGGACTTCTCCATTGAAAGCAAAACTGAGGTGCCACTCCAAGAACTGGCTCCCCTGCTGCGCAATATCGCCCCAGCTCGTTTATTCGACGAGATACTCAAGCTACTGATGGGTGGCCATGGTGAACGCACTTTTGAGCTGCTGCACCGCTATCACTTGTGGCAGCACCTGTTTCCAGACAATGCTATCCAAATAGACAAGAGCCCCGAAGCCCTGGAACTGACCCGCCGCGCACTGCGCAATACCGACCGGCGTATCCAGGCAGATATGCGCGTTACACCGGCTTTCCTCTATGCAGCCCTGATGTGGCCAGCGGTAAATGAAGAACAGAAGAAGCTGGAAGACAAGGGCACTCCGGCAGCGCCAGCCCTGGCCCAGGCCTCCCAAAAAATTACCAGCAACCAGCTGGCCCATACTGCCATTCCCAAGCGTTTCTCTATTCCCATGCGCGAAATCTGGGATCTGCAACACCGCTTGCCTCAGCGTGGCGGCAGTCGCGCCCAACGGCAGATGGAACACCCTAGATTCCGCGCGGCCTACGACTTTTTATTACTGCGTGAAGAAAGTGGTGAGATTGAAGCAGGCCTGGGTAAATGGTGGACGGACTTTCAACAGGCCGATGAAGAGCAGCGCCAACAAATGGTGAGCAAGCTGCAACGCAGTGGCGGAGGCAGTCGCCGCGGCCGAAACTCTCGTGGCGGGCGTCGGCGCAGGCCCAAGGCCGCCGAATAATGGCAAGGGTTTTTATCGGGCTCGGCAGCAACCTGGCTGAGCCGCAAAAGCAGCTGCGCAGTGCCCTGGAGGCCATGGGCAAAATTCCCGACAGCTGCCTGCTGCGCTGCTCCAGCTTTTATCGCAGCGCCCCAATAGGCCCTGGCGAACAGCCGGACTATGTCAATGCAGTGGCCGAACTGGAAACCGCACTGTCACCCATTGATTTACTCGACCGCTTACAGTCCATTGAGGCTACCCATGGTCGAGAACGTTCGGTGCGCTGGGGAGCGCGAACCCTCGACCTGGACATACTACTGTTCGATGAGAGGCAAATAGAAGAAGTCCGCCTGCAAGTACCCCACCCACGCATGGCGGAGCGCAACTTCGTGCTGTTACCATTGGCAGAGCTGGAGCCCCAGTTGCTACTGCCTTCAGGCGAGTCATTGCACCAACTACTGCAAAACTGCCCCCATAATCGCCTGGATAAAATCTGATCAGACTCCAAATAGCACAATAAAAGTACTCGACTGGACGCCCTGCTTAATAGTACTTTGGCGCCTGCAGCCCATCAGGGAAGACGCCCCAACAAGAGGAGTCGAACACGTGGTTATCGACAACAGCGAAACCAATCCGTGTGAATTCGGCCTGTCGGACAGGACGCTGCCGAAGTTTATTGCCGTGGAAGGCAATATCGGCGTAGGTAAAACCACACTGGCCAAGAAACTGGCCACTACCTTCAATTACGACACCCTGCTGGAACAGCCCGAGGAAAACCCCTTCCTTGAGCGTTTTTACCGCGACCCACACAATGCTGCACTGCCAACCCAGCTGCACTTCCTGTTGCAGCGCTCCCAGCAAATCCAGGCCCTGCGCCAGGATGACCTGTTCGAGCCGGTGCGGGTGGCAGATTTCCTGATTGAAAAAGATCAGCTCTTTGCCCAGGTAACCCTGGATAAAGATGAACTGGCACTTTACCAACAAGTCTTCCAGCACCTCACCCTGGAGGCTCCCAAACCGGATCTGGTGATCTACCTGCAAGCGCCGATGGAGGTATTACAGGCACGTATCCGCAACCGCGGAATTCCCGCAGAGCGTGCCATCAGCAATGAATACCTTGAGACACTCAATGACGCCTACACCCAGTTTTTCCACTTCTACGACAGTTCGCCACTGCTGATTGTCAACAGTGAGGAAATCGATATTGTCGATAGCCCTAAGGATTACCGTCAGCTGGTCGAGTACATGCTCACAGTTACCAAAGGCCGGCACTACTACAACCCGGGAAGTTAATCGTTATGTATGCACCTTCTGAATTAGAAAAGCTCGTTAACGTTCAGACCTTGCGCAAGATGAAAGCCAACGGCGAGAAATTTATTACCGTTGCCCTTTACGATGCACCCATGGCTGCCATGGCTCAGAAGACTGGAGTGGAGACAGTACTGGTAGGCGACTCCCTGGGTATGACCGTACTCGGCTATGACAGCACAGTGCCGGTCACCATGGAGCAGATGATTTACCATGTGGAGGCGGTTGCACGCGGCAACAAGAAGTCCCTGATCATGGGGGATATGCCGTTTATGACCTATGCCACCCCGGAGCAAGCACTCGCCAATGCCACCCGTATCATGCAGGCCGGTGCCCACATGGTAAAAATTGAAGGTGGTGCCTGGCTCGCCGAAACTGTGAAAATGCTCACCGATCGTGGCATACCGGTTTGTTCCCACCTGGGTCTCACCCCTCAGTCGGTGCACAAGCTCGGTGGCTACCGGGTCCAGGGGCGCGATGAGCAACACGCTGAACAGATGCTGGAAGACGCCATCCTTCTGGATCAGGCCGGTGCCGATCTTCTGGTGCTCGAGTGTGTCCCCTCCGCACTGGCAAACCGTATTACCGAGACAGTTTCCATGCCCACCATCGGCATCGGCGCCGGGCGCGACACCGATGCACAGGTACTGGTGATCAATGACATCCTGGGCCTTACCGAACAACCGCCCAAGTTTTCCAAGAATTTTCTGGTGGAAGCTGAAGATATTCCCGGTGCACTGCGCAAATACGCCGAAGACGTTAAACTCGGCATATTCCCCGACGACTCACACTCTTTCAGTTAATATTCCATTTAACCGGGCGCTAAACGGTGCCCGGCAATCTCCCTGTCGGTCCCAATGAATGCAGCCCTCCCAGCGGTAACATTATGAATTTCGACCAACTTCTACTTGAGTGGCGTACAAACCAAGGCGCCGATACTGTACCTGCAGGTTGGACTCAGGGGCGCGCCACCTTTGGCGGCCTTGTAGCGGCTATGCTGCACGAAAATATGTCAGCAGAAGTTGCACAGGATAGCAGTCTGCGTTCTTTGACCCTGTCATTTGTGGCCCCGGTAGATACCGATGTTGTGCAAAGCTCTGCAGAGATTTTGCGTGCCGGGCGCTCCGTCACCCAGGTACAAGGACACCTGCGCCAGGGTGACGTAATCACCCTGGCGGGCCTCGCCAGCTTCGGCCGAGGAAGGGAATCCAGCATACTGGTCAATGGACCCATAGCACCGGAATATGCCCCGCCGGAGGAATGCACAGCCCTGCCCTATATCGAGGGTATAGTTCCCGAGTTTACACAGAAATTTGAATACCGCATCGCCCGTGGTCAATTGCCTTTCAGCGGCACAGAAGAAAAGCAATTGGGCGGCTGGGTGCGCTTTAAGGACGGCAGCGATGGCATCGCTGGCATAGGCCATCTACTGGCGCTAATCGATGCCTGGCCACCTGCCACTCTACCGATGCTAAAAACACCAGCACCTGCCAGCTCACTAACCTGGACAGTAGAGTTTATGGAACCACTGCCCAAACAGAGGGCCGATGATTGGTGGCAGTACCTTGCAGAAGTCGAGCAGGCGGAGGACGGTTATGCAGTGATCCAGGCCCGTCTATGGGACACCGACGGCAAGCTTGTTTCCCTATCCCGGCAAATGGTTACCATATTCGGCTAATCAAAATAGTTGACTACAGTGCTCCACGGATGGCGCTCGCTGACTCCCCCCACCACAGATGCTCAGTACATAAACATCAAGTCTTTCGCCATTTTCATTATCTTTTTAAAAAACGTATTTGAACGACATTCAATACAAAAAATAAAATAAAGAAAATCTTTTTTACTCCAATTTGTAATCTACGCTATCCATCATCGCCGGGGCTACAAAGCATCAAACCAAACTTTTGTACTCCCCCCCCCCTACAAGCAAAGATACCGAATTTGGAGAAAAATAATGATAAACAGAATATTTATGTCCCTGATCCTGCTAATCAGCCACCCGGTTTACGCAGCAGACTTTGAAGATGTTTGGGATGCCATCACCTCATGCAATTGGTTCGAATTTATTGGCGATGTCGATGACACTGGCACAAAAGACCTGGATGGTTACGAATACGGCGATACCAGCTTTGCCGATACCAACTCAGGAAATTTCGACATGATGGTGTACAACATGGATGGATTCCTGAAATGTATCGGGGGCAACAGTAAATCTGATTTTAAGCAGATTATTAGCTCTTTCGATAGTAATCCAACAGATCTTTGGCTGATGCAGGAGGTGTGGAATAAAACTAAGGCCAACTATCTGGATGACGACGATAAGCTCAGTAATGACACAGTCCCCTATCGTTCCAAACACTGGAAAGGTACTGGCACTACCTTTGGCAACGGTTTGCTAACCTTTTCAAAATTTCCTTTTGACAGGGACAACCGTAATGACAACGACTATTCCTTTACCACTTATGAGGAGGAAAACTTTAATAGGTGCGCGGGCAACGATTGTGATACCGAGAAAGGATTTACTGTGGCAAAAGTCGAGATAACTGAAAATTATCATGTGCATATATATAACACCCACATGGATGCCGGCCATCAAGATGAAGACTTGAGTGCCAAAGCTGAGCAACTCGACCAAATCGCCGATATGATCGTTGCACATTCAAATAATGCCACCGTCATTTTAGCGGGCGATTTCAATATGGCATTCGATGAGGACGATGATGGCTGGCGAGGAGTCAATTACCTGGCCTGGAAGGACTTTTTCGAGAAAACCGGTGGCAAACACGCCTGTCAATATATGCTTGCGGGCGCCGATACCAGTCTGGAATCCTGTGCCGACGAACTCCAAAACGATACCGATCACGTGGTGGTTATCAACAATAACCCCAGCTACACACTGGAAGTCACCAACTACTATATCGGCTCCCCTGAGTACTCGGGGCTGAGCGATCACGATCCAGTATTTGCAAATTTTTCCTGGGTTAAAAACTAGACATAATAAAAGCTTCTTCCCCCGGGGTGCGGAAGAAGCTTTACAGCCATTTTTTCCAGTAAAAAAATGCAATCTGAACAGTAAGTGCAATCACCGAAAGAATACAGAAAGCAAGAAAGCCCTCCCGAGCCTGAGCCCATGGAATTCCGCCGACGTTAATTCCAAATAGTCCGGTTAAAAAACTCAGGGGCAGAAAAACAGCTGCAACCATTGATAATAGATACATGCGACTGTTGAGCTGGTCCGAGTTACGATTTAGCAACTCCTCCTGGGCGATAGCCGCGCGCTCACGCACTGCATCGATATCGTCAATGTGCCGCTGTAAGCGCTCATTGATATCCGCTAGCAGGGAGTGGCTACTCTCATCGAACCAGGGCGCTGACTCCTGTTGCATACGCGATAAAACCTCTCTCTGCAGACACAGATAACGACGCAGTGCGATGGTTTTCTTACGAAACTGTACCAGAGTCGTTCCCAGTCCTTTCGCCGACCTGTCCAATAACTGGTCCTCCAGGTCATCTACTTTTTCTTCAAAATCCTCAACCCGGTCACTCATACGCAACACCAACAGGTCCGCAAGAGATACCACCAGCGCTGCAGCCCCCCGTGGTCCACAGCCACTGTGCAAGCGAGAAATTAAATCCTCCTCCGCCAGCAAGCGCCTCTTGCCGGTGCTGATCACCCGGTTTTCTTCAACCCATACACGAATAGAGACCCGATGTTCCGACCGTGATTTATGCTTCGGATCCATTCCACACATTGCCAGGAATAATCCATCCCCCACAGGCAGGGTGCGAGGCCTGATTTCTTTTGCCAGTAACGCCTCGGCGGCCACAGGTGGCAATCCACTATCGCGTATCCAGCGCGAGGATTCTTCATCTACACCATCGAAGTGAAGCCACATCAACCCCTGGCGGGGATGCCAGGACTCCACTTCAGACCAAGTCATTTCCCGGCCTGAGCCATTCCTGTCAAGCAAGGTTGCAAGAAGGTGCCCGGTTTCCATGGATATTGGTTTCCATTAGCAGTGCCTCCCCGATCCGAAGGAGGTTCCAAACAACCTTAAATTAGGCGCGCCCCATTGCGGTACTATAAAAAGCTGGGGCGCGCCGGCTTATCCCGAATGGCTTAGATGCGCCAGCTCCGCAGCATACTGTTCCCAGTTTTGCCCATCAAAGGACTTTACCTCTAGCCCCTGCGGGCGCTTATCCAGACAGCGTGCATTGAGGCTATAACCATCTGGGTTTGAACGCGGAATATAAAAGGATTTCACACCGCAATGACGACAAAAATAATGCTCGGCTACACCGGTATTAAAGGTGTAACAGCTCAATGCCTCTTTCCCGGCCACAAGTTCAAAATTTTCTGCAGGCACAATCAGGTGCAGGTAACCAAGCTTTTCACACATGGAGCAATTACAGGCATGAGCTACCAGAGGCTCATCACTGCTTCTATTGTACAGTGCATTAAAACGTACAGCGCCACAGTGACAACCTCCGCGCAGTTTGGTGGTTATTTTATCCATCAGTAGACTTTTCCAAGGTAAACAATGGACGTGCGTATAACAGGGAGAATACTGAGACAGCCAATAGAAGGTGGAACCAATTGGTACGCGCCATGCCTAACAATCGCGAAGAGCCTGTGCCAATTAATAGCCCATTTACTACCACTAGTAGTGCACCACCACCGAGCAACAGCGCCTGTTTGCGTGTGAGCCGGCCCGGCATTATTAACTCCAGCACAGCCACCAATAACCAGAGCAGCAAACCGAGGGCCGAATAGAGGTCAACCACCGCCCGTGACACCAGCATACCGCTCTCGCTCAAGGCTATTGCGCTGGCCAGGACCAGCACCATCACCACATAGGCCGGCGTTCGATTATCTGCTCCCCATGTCAATCCCAGTCGGGACCACAGTAGACCTATGCCGATTAGCAGGAAAGAGGCAAAGCCGGACAGCCTTGTGAGCGCCCGGTGCAATTCAGTAGTTCCGGGATCCATACCGTAGCGGTAAGCACCAACTAACGCTGCGAGGGCCATGCACAAAAGTGCAGCGACAATAATCAAGGCTGCAGATTGGAAGCGTGCACGAGTGAGGTACCAGTATTGATTGGCAATTAACAGACAGGCCAGCCCCAGTAGAAGATCGAGAAGCCAGAAATTAACCAAGGTTTTCCCCTTTTTTCTTTAAATTCTAACCGAAAAATCCCTGTGGCAAATGCTATAAGGGCCCGATTCTCCTTATTAAAAGACATAAAAAAACCCGGCTCAAGGCCGGGTTTTTCAGGTTTCTAAAGACTTACGCCTCTTCGGAACCCTGTTTCTCCTCTGCGGAAGCAGCCTGGTCGGCCTTGGCTTCCTTGATGGAGAGCTTGATACGTCCGCGCTGGTCCACGTCGAGCACCTTCACGAACACCTTCTGGCCTTCGCTCAGGTAGTCAGTTACCGCGTTGACACGCTCTTCAGCGATCTGGGAGATATGCACCAGGCCATCTTTGCCCGGCAGGAAGTTGACGAACGCGCCGAAGTCCACGATGCGTACCACGGTGCCCTCGTAGATTGCGCCGATCTCGGCTTCCGCAGTGATTTCCTCGATACGGGTAACCGCAGCTTCGAGGCTCTCACCGTCTTCGCCGAAGACCTTAATGCTGCCGTCATCTTCAATATCGATGGACGCGCCAGTTTCTTCGGTGATAGAGCGGATAGTTGCGCCGCCCTTACCGATAACGTCGCGAATCTTGTCCGGGTGGATCTTCAGGGTTGCGAAACGCGGAGCATTCTCGTTCACACTGGAACGGGACTCGCCGATCAGCTTGTTCATTTCCACGAGGATATGCAAACGCGCGTGCAGAGCCTGCTCCAGCGCAGTTTCCATGATCTCTTCAGTGATACCCTCGATCTTGATATCCATCTGCAGGGCAGTCACACCAGAAGCGGTACCGGCAACCTTAAAGTCCATATCACCCAGGTGATCTTCATCACCGAGGATATCGGTCAGGACTGCATAGCCTTCCTCTTCCTTCACCAGGCCCATGGCGATACCGGCAACCGGTGCCTTCAAGGGTACACCTGCATCCATCAGCGCAAGACTGGAGCCACACACGGAAGCCATGGAGCTGGAACCGTTGGACTCGGTGATTTCAGAAACCACCCGTAGAGTGTAAGGGAAGCTCTCCGGATCAGGCAGAACGGCAGCGATACCGCGACGGGCCAGACGACCATGGCCGATTTCACGGCGACCGGTAGCACCCACACGACCCGCTTCGCCTACGGAGTAGGGAGGGAAGTTGTAATGCAGCATAAAGTAATCTTTACGCTCGCCTTCCAGGGCATCGATAATCTGCGCATCGCGGGTAGCACCGAGAGTGGCAACAACCAGTGCCTGAGTTTCACCACGGGTGAACAGGGAGGAGCCATGGCCCTTCGGCAATACGCCAACTTCTACATTAATCGGGCGTACAGTCTTGGTATCGCGACCATCAATACGCGGTTCGCCACGCACTACTGCACCACGAACCGTTTTCTTTTCGAGCTTGCCGAAGTAGCTTTTTACATCACCGGCATCAACTTCTTCGCTCGCCAGGGCATCAGCCGCTTCATTGCGCAACTCGTTCAAGCGAGCGGTGCGCTGCTGCTTGTCAGTGATACGGTAAGCTTCGGCTACCTTGGTACCAAACTGGCTTTCCAGGGCCGCTTTCAGCTCGGTGTTTTCTGCTTCCGGTTGCCAGTTCCACTGGGGCTTGCCAGCTTCAGCTTTCAACTCTTCACAGACTTTTACTACCGCCTGCATTTCCTGGTGCGCATAGAGTACTGCACCCAGCATGATATCTTCCGGCAGCTCTTTCGCTTCCGATTCAACCATCAACACAGCATCTTTAGTGCCCGCAACCACCATATCCAGCTCAGAGGTTTTCAGAGCTTCGTAACCCGGGTTCAGCAGGTAGCCATCTTTTTGGGTATAGCCTACGCGCGCAGCGCCAATTGGGCCCGCAAAAGGAATACCGGAAACGGACAGAGCTGCGGAGGTGCCGATCATGCCGGCAATATCTGGATCCACGTCCTTCTCTGCAGACAGGACAGTGATCATCACCTGCACTTCATTCATGAAGCCCTTGGGGAACAGGGGACGGATCGGGCGATCGATCAGGCGCGAAGTCAAAGTTTCTTTTTCAGATGGGCGACCTTCACGCTTGAAGAAGCCGCCGGGAATTTTGCCAGCCGCGTAGGCTTTTTCCTGGTAATGCACGGACAGAGGGAAAAAGCCCTGATCAGGCTTGGCTTCTTTGGCACCTACAACGGTACACAGAACAACGGTTTCACCCATAGTGACCAAGGCTGCACCCGTCGCCTGGCGTGCAATGCGGCCAGTTTCGATAGTGACTTGGTGTTGTCCGTACTGGAAAGTTTTGCTTACTGGATTCACTAGTTTCTTTTCCTATTTCCTTACGGTTACTGGCCCATTCCAGTAACCCCTACATATTTGCCGGGGCCGGGACTACAAACCCCAAAACCCTGGGCGATACGGGGATGTATCGCCACCGGCCAGGGTAGCCGGTGCATACATCGCAGTTCCAATCAGAGAACTTTTCCCTGTCGGCATCTGCGGTGCAACTTCCGAAAAATGACAATCGCGCCACTTTTCAGTAAGCATTAAAGAAGAATGCCCGCCAGAGGCGGGCATTCCAGGGTCTTAGCGACGCAGGCCGAGCTTAGCAATCAGCTGGGCGTAGCGACTCAGATCCTTGCGCTTGAGGTAGTCCAGCAGCTTACGACGCTGGTTTACCATGCGGATCAGGCCACGACGGGAGTGGTGATCCTGCTTGTGCGCAGAGAAGTGACCCTGCAGTTTGTTGATGTTGGCGGTGAGCAGGGCTACCTGAACTTCCGGGGAACCGGTATCGCCTTCAGATTGGCCGTGCTCTTTCAGGATGGCTGCTTTTTCAACTGCAGTCAGTGCCATAACGAATTACCTCGTCGTAATATGCTTTAAAAGATTCGGCTGGCCCATGCATATTTACAGACCAGCTAATCGTTATTGTGGGCGCAACCGCCCGACACTCTCACTTCCATCGTATACCGACTTACACCAATATAGCGGTTTGTGCTCAAGTGCCACTTACCAGACGCCGCGGCGCTACGCACCCGTCGTCAGTAATTTCTCCCACGCCCAGAAAATCGCCATTTTCCAGGAAGAGGCGCACCATATCACCTTCTGAACCGATACGGTAGACCTGCAAATCCATTACCGGCTGCCCCTGACGCACATAGTAACCAGAGTCGTCTGGCAGTATGAGTTTGGGTAGTGAAGAGGCAGGAGAGTCCACCGGTAATAAGTGGTGATCAAGCTCTTCCGCCATGCCCTCTCCGCGCTCATCAGTCAACTCATCCAGGGTAACCGCCTCAGCCTCATCATAAGGACCGGCGGCACTGCGATGTAGTTTTTCCACATAAGCACCAACTCCCAAGGCCTGCCCCAGATCCTCAGCGATGCTGCGAATGTAAGTGCCTTTGGAGCAGTGTACTTCCACCTCTGCACGAGGCTCGCTACCGGGGGTAAAGTTCAGCAGCTCGAATTCAAAAATCTTTACTTCGCGCGCCTCGCGCTCCACCTCCAGCCCCTGACGAGCCAGCTTGTACAGCGGCTGGCCCTTGTGTTTAAGTGCGGAATACATGGAGGGAATCTGCTTGATAAGACCGCGAAAGTCCTCCATGGCCTTGAGCACGTCTTGCTCAGTAAGGCCTGAAGCATCTTTGCTTTCCAACACATCGCCATCGGCGTCACCACTGGCAGTGGTCATACCGAAAACAAAAGTACTGCGATAACGCTTGTCCGCATCGAGCAGATACTGGGAAAACTTGGTCGCCTCACCGAAGCAAATCGGCAGCACACCCGTGGCTAGGGGATCCAGCGCACCGGTGTGTCCGGCGCGGTTGGCAAAAAAGAGTCGCTTGGCTTTTTGCAGGGCGTCGTTGGCAGTGATACCGGCGGGCTTGTTCAATAAAAGCACGCCGTGGACCGGCCGGCCCCATTTTGGTCTGCGGCCCATGGATTAATCTTCCTTGGAGTCGCTATCGTCGTCTTGGTGCTTGCGGTCTTCATTAACCGCCTTCTCGATCAGTGCGGAAAGTGCCTGGCCACGCACTGACGTCTCGTCGTAGCGGAAGTACAAACGCGGGATACTGCGCATCTGGATAGTGCGCGCCAGTTGGCTGCGCAGGAATCCCGCGGCCTTGTTCAACACCTCGATAGAAATGTCGATCTTGTTGCGGTCATCCTCACCTACAAAGGTGACAAACACTTTAGCGGTGGCCAAGTCGCGGTTAACTTCAACATCGTTGACATTGACCATACCCAAACGCGGGTCGCGCACTTCGTGCTGAATCAGCTGGGCCAGCTCACGGCGCATGGCATCTGCGACGCGGTCAGCGCGGTGGAATTCTCTTGCCATTGTTTACCTATAGTGAATGGCGATTTAAAGACAGGAAAACCCGCACGACAGCAGCCGCACGGGTTTGTCCTTCATCCGGTCCGGAACTCTTTACAGTTCGCGGGCAACCTTGACGATATCGTAGACTTCGATCTGATCGCCAGGCTTCACATCGTTGTAGTCCTTAACCCCGATACCACACTCCATGCCGTTGCGCACTTCCTGCACATCGTCTTTGAAGCGGCGCAGGGATTCCAGCTCGCCCTGGTAGATTACAACGTTGTCACGCAATACGCGGATTGGCTTGTTGCGGTGAACAGTACCCTCGGTAACCATACAACCAGCAATTGCGCCAAACTTCGGAGAGCGGAAAACATCACGCACTTCTGCGATGCCAACGATCTCTTCACGGATCTCTGGATCCAACATGCCAGACAAGGCCTGCTTCACTTCATCGAGCAGGTTGTAGATTACGCTGTAGTAGCGAATCTCAACGCTTTCGGTCTCGGCGGTCTTGCGCGCTGCTACGTCAGCACGGGTATTGAAGCCCAGTACGATAGCACCGGAAGTCAGGGCCAGGTTGATATCATTTTCGGCGATACCACCTACACCACTGGATACCACATTAACGGAAACTTCCTCGTTGCCGATATCTGCCAGCGCACTCAGGATTGCTTCCAGAGAGCCGCGAACGTCAGCCTTGATCACAACCGGCAGCACTTTGCGCTCACCGGCTTCCATATCCGCAAACATGTTTTCCAGCTTAGCGGCTTGCTGGCGCTGCATACGCTCGCGGCGTTCACTGTCCCCTCGCTGCTCCGCTACTTCACGAGCCTTGCGTTCGTTGGCAACCACCATGAACTCGTCACCGGCATTGGGCGTTGAGTCCAGACCCAGCAGCTCCACCGGAGTGGAAGGGCCGGCTTCTTTCACCTGCTTGCCGTGTTCATTGGTCATGGCCCGTACACGACCGTAGCTCTGGCCGGCGAGAACAATATCACCGCGCTTCAGCTCACCATTCTGCACCAGAAGGGTGGCAACCACACCGCGGCCTTTTTCCAGGCGGGATTCAATCACAACACCGGTAGCCGGTACATTCACCTTGGCTTTCAGTTCAAGCATTTCCGCCTGCAGGGAAACGGCTTCCAGCAACTCGTCAATACCTTCGCCAGTATGCGCGGATACATTAATGAACTGGGTATCGCCGCCCCAATCTTCCGGGATTACGTCTTTCGCAGCCAGTTCATTCTTAACCCGATCGGGGTCAGCAGCTTCTTTATCACACTTGTTTACTGCTACCACCAGCGGTACGCCAGCAGCGCGGGCGTGATTCACTGCTTCCTCGGTTTGAGGCATTACGCCATCATCGGCGGCAACCACAAGAATAACCACGTCGGTGGCCTGGGCACCGCGGGCCCGCATGGCGGTAAAAGCGGCGTGTCCAGGGGTATCCAGGAACGCAACTTCGCCCTGACTGGTTTTCACCCGATAAGCACCAATATGCTGGGTGATGCCACCGGCTTCACCGGAAGCAACCTTGGTCTTGCGGATGTAATCCAGCAGGGAGGTCTTACCGTGGTCCACATGGCCCATTACGGTAACCACCGGAGCTCTTGTCACCTCGGTACCTTCCTGAGACTGGGATTCCGCTACTAGGCTATCCTCGAGCTCAGTCTCAGAACGCAGTACCACTTTGTGGCCCATGTCCTCAACGAGCACCTGGGCGGTTTCGCGATCCAGGCTCTGGTTGATCGTGGCCATCTCACCCATTTTCATCAGGCGCTTAATCAGCTCACCGGCCTTGACATTCATCTGCCTGGCCAGCTCACCGACAGTAATGGTTTCACCCAACTGTACTTCGTACAATTGCTTCTCCGTGGGCCGTTTAAAGACGTGCGTCGGTTTTACCTTCACGTTCGGGCGAGACAGGGAGCGTGTACTGCGCTTACCTGCTTCATCTTCTTCAAATACTTCCAACGCCTGCTCATATAGTGCAGTTTTGCTGGACTTCTTCGGACCGGACTTGGAGCGACGACCACGGCGTTTGCGAGGTTCATCCTCGGTGGTGCGCGCTCCTTCGGTCGGGGCTGTCTCAAGCTTGCGGCGCAGAGAGGGTTTAATATCTTCGGTCTTGGTAGCCGCTTTAGCAGGTACAGCAGGCTTTGCCTTGGCTGCCTGTGTAGCTTTTTCCTTCTTCTCCTGCGCAGCGCGTTTATCGGCCTCGATTTTTGCTTTTTTCTCTTCGAGTTCGCGTTTTTCCTGCTCCGCCTGCTGCTTACGACGTTCCATCGCAGCGATACGCATCGCCTCGATATCGTCTACATAACTTGAACGGATTGGAGCTGCGGGCTCCGCCTTTTTGGCGGGCTTGCTCTCGGCTTTCTGGGTCACTTCTGCCTCTTTTGCAGCCATCTCTGCGGCTGCGACCTTCGCTTCTGCCTCTGCGGCGGCCTTGGCTTCCGCTTCGGCTTTTAAGCGCGCTTCTTCTTCCTCAGCGGCCCGACGGGCAGCCTCTGCTTCTGCGGCAGCCTTCGCTTCCGCTTCGGCGGCCGCTATAGCTTCCGCCTCAGTTTGCAGCTGTGCCTCATCGGCTTCAGATATGCCATCTACAGCATTTGCTTCCGCTTCAAGCTCAGCCTGTGGGCGCTTCACATAAGTACGCTTCTTGCGAACTTCCACGTTCACAGTCTTGCGGCCGGTGCCAGAGCCGGTTTTTAGCGTAGTCGTGGTCTTGCGCTTCAAGGTGATCTTGCGTGGGCTCGCACCCTGCTCCCCGTGACTGCTTTTCAGGAAACTGAGCAGGACCTGCTTCTCCTCATCTGACACCACCGCATCCGCAGAGGTGTGAGGCAAACCCGCTTCTTTCATCTGCTTGAGCAGACGGTCTTCGGTGGCACCAACCGATTTGGCGAGTTCGCTAACTGTTACTTCGGCCATTCTCTCTCCTAAAAGTCACTTGGTCGGAGGGGGTTACTTATACGTGTATCTTATGTCTTTGTGTTTAAGCCTGTTCGCCGTTGTCATCGGCAAACCAGGGCTCACGCGCTTTCATAATCAGCGCTGCAGCGCGTTCCTGATCGAGACCATCGATATCGAGCAGGTCATCCACCGCCTGTTCCGCCAGGTCTTCCATGGTGGCAATACCACGGCTGGCCAGCTGGAATGCCAAGTTGCGCTCCATGCCCTCCATATTGAGCAGGTCTTCCTGGGGCTCGGAGGCATCCAGTTTTTCCTCGGAGGCAAGCGCCTGGGTCAACAGAGAGTCCTTGGCGCGGGCTCGCAGTTCCTCGGCGATATCTTCGTCGAAGCCCTCGATCCCGATCATTTCCTCAATAGGGACATAGGCCACTTCCTCCAGGGAGGTAAAGCCTTCATCAACCAGTATGCCGGCGACATCTTCATCGATATCCAGGCGATCGATAAACACCTGCATAATCGAGCTGGATTCGGCTTCCTGTTTGTTCTGCCACTCGTCTGTACTCATGACATTGATCTGCCATTGGGTCAGCTCGGAGGCCAAACGCACGTTCTGGCCACTGCGACCGATAGCCATAGCGAGGTTTTCGTCCGCTACCGCTACATCCATGGAACCGGCATCCTCGTCTACAACAATGGATTCGATTTCCGCCGGTGCCATAGCATTGATTACGAACTGGGCCGGGTTGTCATCCCACAGCACGATGTCTACGCGCTCGCCTGACAGCTCGTTGGAAACTGCCTGAACACGCGCACCGCGCATCCCCACACAGGCGCCGACCGGGTCAATTCGACCGTCGTTAGTATTCACGGCAATCTTGGCGCGCAGGCCAGGATCACGGGCGGCCCCTTTAATTTCGATAACCTGTTCGGAGATCTCCGGCACCTCGATGCGGAACAGTTCAATAATCATCTCCGGGCAGGAGCGACTCAGCATCAACTGCGGGCCACGGGCTTCCGGTTGAATCTCCAACAGGATTGCGCGCACGCGGTCACCCAGGCGAAAGATCTCGCGGCCAACCAGCTGATCGCGGGGCAAGCGTGCTTCTGCGTTATTGCCCAGGTCAACAGCGATAAAGTCGCGGGTCACCTTCTTAACGGTGCCACTGACCATTTCGCCAACCCGATCGCGGTACTCATCCACAACCTTGGCACGCTCAGCTTCACGCACTTTCTGCACAATGACTTGCTTGGCAGTCTGTGCGGCGATACGGCCAAACTCTACATTTTCCACCTGCTCGCGGTAAACATCGCCCGCTTTTAGCTCGGTATCTTTTTCGTGAGCCTCTTCCAGGGTGAACTGGGTACCCAGTTCCGCGAGGGTTTCATCATCGACGACTTCCCAGCTGCGGTAAGTCTCATAGTCACCGTTGCGGCGATCGATGATTACCTCAATGGTTGAATCCTCGTCGTAGCGCTTCTTCGTGGCCGTTGCCAATGCCGCTTCGATGGCCTGGAAAATAATTTCCTGGTCAACGCCCTTCTCGTTGGATACCGCCTCGGCTACCAGCAAGATCTCTTTGTTCATGCAACTGTGCCTCAAAATCGCCTGAGCTCAGGCTCCTACAGGTTACTTGGTAAATTGGGGAATAATATTTGCCTTCTCGATACTGTCGATCGGCAACAGGTATTCATTTTCGCTATCCACGCGCAAAACTACTTCATCACCCTCTACACCAGCCAGTAGACCGCGCCATTTACGCTGTCCATCCAACGGCATACGCAGGCGAACTTCGATCTGGGCACCGGAAAAGCGTTCGAACTGCTCCAGCTTATAGAGAGGGCGATCGAGCCCAGGGGAAGAAACTTCAAGTGTGTACTTACCACTGATCGGGTCTTCCACATCCAGCACGGCGCTGGACTGACGGCTCACCTTCTCACAATCTTCAACGGAAATGCCGTTCTCAGAATCGATATAGATGCGCAGCAGCGCGTTGCGACCATGGGTCTGGTATTCAATACCCCACAGTTCGCATCCCAGCGATGCCACCACCGGCGCCAGAAGCTCTTCCAGCAATTCGCGTTTGCTCGCCATTTACGTCACCACATACAAAAAATGGGCCTGCGGCCCACTTCGAAAAATACCTGCAACTTTTCTTGCAGATACGAAAAAGCCCCTGACGGGGCTTTGACCGCACATTCACGCAGCCAGTATGCGCAAATGCAAAATTTGGTAGCGGGGGCAGGATTTGAACCTACGACCTTCGGGTTATGAGCCCGACGAGCTACCAGGCTGCTCCACCCCGCAACAACGAAAGCGCAATCAAAGCCTTATAAAAAGACAAAATTGGTAGCGGGGGCAGGATTTGAACCTACGACCTTCGGGTTATGAGCCCGACGAGCTACCAGGCTGCTCCACCCCGCAACAACAAATGCGCAATCAAATATTTACCCGGAGGTAAATTGGTAGCGGGGGCAGGATTTGAACCTACGACCTTCGGGTTATGAGCCCGACGAGCTACCAGGCTGCTCCACCCCGCAACAACTCCAAGAAACAAAGCCTGGTTGACCTTTGTTTCCCTGCGGTGGGCTAACCCAACCACTCAAGAGGCTGCGCATTCTATGGTCACAACCCCGGTGAGTCAAGCCGTAATTGGCATTTGTTTTTACTTTGCGTGTAGAACCACTCCCTAAATACCTCGCAGATCAGTATAGAAAAGGAAGAAAATCCCGCAAGAGCGTTTCTTCAACAATTACTGATTTGCGCCTGCTTGCAAAAACACAAAGCCCGGCCAGCAGATGGCCTCCTTTTAATTGCGGATTCCGCTACCTAATTGCATAGCGTGGGCAGCCCCGTCACAGCGCCAACAGTCAAACAATAAAAATCCATAAGCTCACAGTTGAGGCCCAAAATAAACAGGGGTCTATCGGGCTCAGCCTGTTACTTTTTAAGCAGCTAATCATGCACCGCTGGCAACTTGCTACTCTATGCATTACTCAGCGGGTGAGCTGATGCACAATAGCCTGCCGCACCGGTGGAAAATGTTCACTGAATCGTAATACCGCCTTGCGCAATAATTTTGCCGGCAGGCGATCATTGGTAAACAGATCGACCACCCGGTTTGTGCCCGAATAAATAGGCTGAGACTCCAGGCGGTGCTGAACCTGGTAGCGAGACAAAGCGCGTGCCAGCCGTGCTGGCTGGTAAAGACGGGTAACACCGTCCAGCTGTCGGGTTAAGGTGTCCGCACCCGCAAGCCCCAAGTTGAAACCGTGTGCGGTTACCGGGTGCATCCCCACAGCGGCATCCCCGACCAAGACAAAGCGTTCAGCATAAAACCGGTGTGCGTAAACTGCGACCAGCGGATATTTATGACGCTTGCCACAGGACTCCACCGGCCCCAGCGCCGCAGCGCTCTCACGCTGCACATGGGCGGCAAACTCTGTGTCGCAGTACTGCATTACTTCCTCCCCACGGCTTGCCGAAATGGTTACCACCGCCGAGGAAATATTCGGTTCGGCCAGGGGCAGCAACGCCAGAGTGGAACCATAGCGAAAACACTCACGCGCAATCCCGCCGTGCGCGCACTCTGTGCGCACCCGGCCAACAACTGCCACACGACCAAAATCGCGCATATCCGCACCTATTCCCACCATACGGCGCACCTCGGAAAAGCGGCTGTCTGCCGCCGCCACGAGTGCCGCAGCGAGATGATTCTCACCATTGATCTCCAACAAACGTCTGTTGTCGCCCAAGCCTGTGCCGGTCACCGCACTGTCACAGCGCAATTGAATGTTGCTTTCCCCACAAGCCACTTCATAAAGCGCACGGCGTATCGCAGCATTGGGCACAATAAATCCCAGAGGCCCGCGCCCACGGTTATCGAAATTCAAGCTTGAGGGCGAATTACCATCAACCACTTGCGCCGACTGTAGAACACTGACCTCATCAGTATGCAACTTTTGCCAGACCCCAAGGCTTTCCAGAATTCTGACCGATTTATGAGTCAGGGCAATCTCGCGCCCATCATCCTCGGGATTTGCCAGGCTATCCTCGCTCTGGCACTCCAAAAGCGTTACTCTACTGTCGCGCCGGGCCAACATTACCGCCAGGGCCAGCCCTGCGGGGCCAGCCCCGACAATAGCAACATCTGTTTGCAACATTCCAACCCCCTAGAGCAAGCCCATTCTCATAACAGTTGATACCCGGTCAACAATAAAAAGAAGTACCGGTTTTACCCCTGGCAAAACGCACTGCACCGGCCAGATTGATGCAGACTTTAAAATGGGAACACCCTGGCAATACTGATGCAGATCAGGAAATAGAGGCTAATTTCCAGCTGTAGAGCAATATTATTTACAGCGCCAGGCGCTCTAACCGCCCCTTCGTACAGTTAAACCTTCAATTGAGCTCAACACTTATGTAGGAGGACTCTTGCGTGGAACTTGAAATAAATATAATTGATGCTTTTACCGACACCCGGTTTGGTGGTAACTCAGCCGCAGTCATCATTACCGAGCAATGGTTAAGCAACAGCCAAATGCAGGCCATCGCTACCGAAAACAACTTGTCCGAGACTGCCTTCCTGCTCAAACATTCCGAAAAAGAATTCCAGATTCGCTGGTTCTCCCCGATGAATGAAGTTGATTTTTGCGGCCATGCAACACTAGCTTCCGCATATGTGATTTTTTCAAAAAATCCGAAACTGGAAACCCTGTACTTTTCTGCGGAAGCTGTGGGTGAAATGCAAATAACTCACAGCGAAGACGGCGAAATCGCCATGGACTTTCCCAACAGGGCTCCGCGACCTATAGAACAAGTACCCAGAGACTTGATTGATGGGTTATCCAAAATACCCTCTGAGGTTCTGCGCAACCAACAGGCCTACTTTGCCATTTACGATACAGAAGAGGATGTTTACCAACTGCAACAGAATGCAGGGAAACTTAAAAGACTCGCACCTTATGATGTCGTCGTTACAGCCCGCTCAAAAAAATATGACTTCGTTTCCAGGTATTTCTGGCCATCTAATGGGGGAGTTGAAGATCCGGTAACTGGATCTATCCACACAGGGCTGGCCCCCTACTGGGCTGCACAACTGGATAAGTCGCGACTCACTGCCTTCCAGGCCTCCAAGCGTGGCGGGTTACTCCATTGCCAACTCAAGGGAAACAGGGTCGTTATCTCTGGCAAAGCTGTCCAATACCTAAAAGGGACTATTGAAATTTAACAAATTGATTTCGAACCAGGGAAAACTGGGTCATTGAGCAATTTCGCCACATTAATTTAAAAAATACCACTGCACCTGAATCGTCAGGCTATTTCTATAACACATTACAAAAAAATCAAGGAGTAACTATGAATAAGACAGGATCGTGCCTTTGCGGAGATATTCACTTCGAGGTAGAAGGCGATTTTGAAAGCTTTTTCCTGTGCCACTGCAGTCACTGTCGTAAGGACACCGGCTCTGCCCATGCCGCCAGCCTGTTCTCAACATCAGCCAAGTTAAATTGGATATCAGGGAAACAGCAGGCCAAAGTCTTCAAGTTGCCCGCCACCCGCCATGTAAAAAGCTTTTGCAGTAATTGTGGCTCAGCCCTGCCGTTTGAGGATAAGGACGGTGGCTACCTGGCCGTGCCAGCTGGCAGCCTGGACTGCAGGGTCCCAATCAAACCCACCGCCCATATTTTTATGGCCAGTAAAGCAGACTGGGAGCAGAACCTGGACAAAGCACTCCAATTCGACGCCTTTCCCCAGATGGATAATACCGAGAACAATTAGTGGTACTGGAACCAAACTTCTGAAACGCCCCCGGGAGCGGCAACTGCCGTTGATCACCTTGCACCGCTCCAGAGGGCACTAGAATTGTTAGCCTGGGTGCCCATCCATTCGAGGCTGAAACAGTACTGGAGTGTAATACATCAGGAACAGTGAGTAGCCCACCATCCAGGCGATAATCGCCGCAAGAAAACCGCTGGGCGCCGGCGCCCAGAAAATTCTAGCCAGTGCGGACAGAGCCAGAGCGGCAAATGCCAGAGGCATCAGGCGTGGCGCCTGCAACATGCGCCCAGTGTGGCCGAGACTGACTCGACTGGTCATAGCAAGGATTAAACCGCCGATACCACCTACCGCAAACGCATGCAATGCAGGGCTATGCCAACCCGGTGCAAGCCCACTCCAGGCCAGTGCGGCAAGGAAACATCCCAACACTACCAACCAATAACTCAAGTGCAGCGACCAAACCATGGGCTCGCCCCAAATCTTAGTCGGATGCCAGCGCAGTACTCGAGTTAGCTGAAAAATACCTAGTGCCAGAGCCAGCACTGCCCAAACCATACGGGGCAGATCAATGGCCACACTCAGTAACAACAGGACGGCAGCGATATGAGTGCCCCACTCGACAATCGGCAGCTTATCGCGCTGGCTTAGCTGGAAGCGCCGCGCTGTAAAGAAAGGAATCACCCGCCCGCCGATCACCAGAATAATCGCTGTAACCAACAACAGCGCCACCAGGGCAATCCTGCTCTGCGCGCCGGGTAGTAGCCAGTGGCTGGCAGACAGTCCAGCAAAGGCGAGCATGGCAGGTAATACAAACAGGTTGCGCCACTGCCTTGTGCGCAATACCCGTGCGCCAAGCAGAAATGCTGCCAATAAGAAAAAGGCCACTTCCGCACAAACCGGCATCCACAGCGGCACAGCCGCAATAAGATACCCCAGGCGCGCCAACAGCCAGAGCCCAACCAGACTCATTAATTGCAGCCCTTTAGGAGAGGGGATTCCAGTCCAGGTTTGCATGGCAGTACCAAGGAAGCCCACAACTACTGCGGCGGCAAATCCAAACAACATTTCATGGGAATGCCAGGCGACACCTACTCGTAAGGCGGGAAGCTGCCAACCGGAAAGCTGTAATTGCCAGATCAGCAGGGCAATCATGCTCCAGAGTGCCCCACCCCAAAAAAAGGGACGGAATGGCATCCGCCAAAATGGGGCAATGGATTCCGCGCTGGCGCGGTCAACGATGGGTATCACAATCTGTTCTCCTTACATAAAGGGAGATTATTTCTCCCGAGACAATCAACCCAGCGATCGAAAGGGTTTTCCCAAACCGTAAGCTCTTCACCAGCTGAGAGTTGTGCTACGACAGGCAGCACAAGCTAGCGATGGCCAGTGGCGACACATCCCGATTCCGCTCAATTATTCGACCTTATGGTCGACTCGGCAGATAATCGCAATGCGAGATAACGCTTGAGGTTCCATCCCAAAAATTGATTGAGCTATTTATTTTCACTCAATCAACAACAATAGTTAATAGGTAAATGCCATAGTTTTTAAATTTATAACCCTATATGAAAACGGGTTATTCTATAAACCAATCAGTCACCTTTGAAGCCACCTCACCCAAACCATAGAAAAAATAGAGGAAAAATGAAAAATACAGACACACTAAAGTTAAAGTTGCACTTTAACTTTTTAGCACCGTTATTAAATAAATTTGAACTTACCATCTACAAACCTGATAAAGAATAAAAACTGATCCTTACAGGTAAAAGTGCGGGCATTCGAAACAGGCATACTTAACATATCTCAAAAAGCAACCCTTAATTACCCTGTAGCTTTCCGGGAAAGCTGCAAAACATCAGAGCTGCTTAGGCGGGGCTATCCAAATTCTGGTTATGCGGCCTTCCATGCACGAATAGAAGACACACAATCAGCGCAGCCAGAGGTATTAACACTAAAGACCCGGTAATACCCTCAGAGAGACTGGGTGCCAAAGCCACGATGGTGGTATTCATCGCCATTCCAATAACCCCCCAATAATCTGAAACATAAATACCAACGCTGCGGCCAAATTTGCTCGATTGGATCCCAAAGCGGTTACCGCAACCGTAGTAATTGTGAGAAAAAACAGACCGAGCCCCACTCCCAGGGAGATAATGCCTGGCACCAGGTGCAGATAATGACTGTGTTCAAGTAAACTGGATAACAGGAACATACCGAAGCCCAAAAATATAGCAGCGGCTGACAATATCACCTTGGCACCCATAATTTCATACAGCCTGTCCGCGATATAGGAAACAATCCCGTAAGCCAGCATCACCGCTAACAAGCCGGCCCCAGACCACACAGCGGAAAAATTTAGTTCCTTGATAAGAAACTGGGGAATGTACAGTAGCATGGAGACAAAGGTTACAGAGAGTAGCAGCGTGGTAATTCCCACGGTAAAGGACTGCCAATTAGTGGCCACATCAACGCACCACCCACCCCCATCAGGGCCCGACTACCCAGCAGCATCCAATCATCAATCGCCAGCCCACCGTGCACAGAAAAAATATAAAAATACTGGTACCAATAAAGAAAAGCTTGCGACGGCCAAACATATACGCTAAACAGCCGCCTGTAACAATCAGCACACAAAAGACCAAAGACCAAAGACCAAAGACCAAAGACTAAAGACCAAAGACCAAAGACCAAAGACCAAAGCATATCCATTAATAACCCGCTGCACAGTAGAAAGGTCCGAATTAAACTGCTTCTCCATAGCAGGTATTGCCACAGAGAAGGCTGTAAAGTCATTGGCAATAAGGAATATGGCAATGGTTAAGGCTGCAAGACCAATGATTTTCTTTCTGGAGAGAGGGGTTTTAGAGCCGGGCATAGGTGATCCAGACCGTTAACTCCATTCGCTACCGTGTGAAATATCCTTATGAGTCTGGCCCAAAAGACAGGACCCGGCTAATCGTCACCAAATCCCCCAATCATCACTGCCCCTATCCAGATTTAACCGTCTGGGGCAGTACCCATCAGATAGAACTCAACTCAATAACCGAATAGGAACCTCTCCCTACCAAATACATTGAATTGTATCCATTAACCCCTAACCTTAAATAAAGCAGCAGCCAAACCTATTAGGTATATGCTTGACACATAAATAACCAGGGGGATGGATATAAGACACCTTCTGATAGTTTGAAAAATTCCACGTAATACTGGATATGTAGTAGAAAACTCAACCTGCGACAGGGATTTATAGATCTATCTTGATTCCGTCCTGTAAACAACAGGTAATAGGCAATGCTGTTAACCCTGTAATTTTTATGCAATTCCCATCAACTTTTAACTAAACAGTGAGAGTTAAATATGCTTAATCGAAAATTCGTAGAAGAGGTGTTTAATTTTCTATGTACCGACCCTCAACCATTCCTAGAACGAGTCTCAAATAATGTGCACTGGACCGTTAAAGGAACTCATAAAATGGCCGGGGAGTATAACTCAAAGAAGGATCTGGTTGAGCGTGCCTTCGCGGGAATTGGCCGGGTACTTCAGGAGGGTAAGGTAATGATGAAGATCAAGCGAATATTGGTCGACGGTGATTACGCAGTGGCAGAAATGGAGAGCATTTGTACCGCGTTGAATGGCAGACGCTACAATAATACCTACTGCTGGATTGTTAAATTTGAAAATGGCCTTATTACTGAAGGCACGGCCTATGTTGATTCTGCTTTGGTTCAACAAATTTTGGATGAAAATTTATAATCGGAAGATTTTCTCATTATCAAACGGTTTCCTCGATTGGCTAGAGTCCACTGGGGATGTATATTCCCATTAACAGGCCCGGCAATAAATATTATTACTGGGCCCGTTGAGCAATTTGAAACCGAAATTTTACGACCCCTATTCTCTAATTAATGATCTCTCAGTTTTGGTAGTCGATGGTCATATCGAAGTTAGCTTTCACACATCTGGCATAATCGCCTTCGTTCAGTGCAGAGTAGGCCGTTTGATAGTTCACCAGCTGACAGGCGAAGCTTTTATTATTGGGGTTACCGGCAGACCAGCTCCAGTCTTTATCCCAGTAAATATCCAGGGATGCGGAACCACCGGTCTGGAATTGGCCCATGTTGGCACAGCCCAACTCTTCATCTGCAGGTATATCTACACCCAGAAACTCAGCAAAGTTCTGGTAGTAGTCCATACGATACTGCGAACGATAATCCTCGGAACCTTTACTACACTCGATAGCACCATTGATGATATTGGTAGTGACACCGAATCCAGACGTCAGGTTATTGGCCAGATCGACTCTGTTCGGCACCCAGGTACCATCCACCACATGTAACATGCTCGGCTTGGGGGGCTGTGGGTACACGAAAAAGAAAATGGCACTGGCGAGGTTCAACCAAGTATCTGCAACCAGCTCCGGATTCTCCAGTAGGGTGTAAATATCACCGTACATAGCCTGGGAGAATGGACCGTAGTTGTAATTCCAGCTCAGCTGCTTTGAGCCTCGACCAAAGTAGCTCTTATAGCCACCGTCGGCATTGATCGCACAGGGCCATACCTCAGCCGCCCAGCTGCTACCGGGATCACAGGCACCGTAACCACCAGATGCTTCCTCGGTCCAACCGATCTCGCGAATCCAGTACAAACCCTGCCGCCACTCAGGTTCATCCCAGGCCGTCGCATGAGCACCTGTTTCCTGACCGAAATGGGCAAACATGACTGCCAGTGCTTTTCGGCAGATCGCATCGGAGTCGCGGCCATCGGTATACTCACCACAGAAAGCGGGGAACTTGGCCACGGCACGCAGGAAGTTGGTATAGGTATAATCTTCAGCGCGCAGTGGGAAAAGGTAATCCCAAGTATCTGAGGAAATGATGCTCTCGACACGCTGGACGTTTTCTGGATTGGCATTACGGCCGGGCTGAACTGCTTCAACGATGACATTACCGCGGGTCTCTACGGTGTCTTTCACCTCCTGCAGAAGTGAATCAGTCGATAAAGCATTTTCAGCTGCTTCAAGCTCGCTCATATCCATCACGTGGCCATCAACAGAAGCGCAGCCAGTCTGGCTAATGCTAACCTCATCCACATTACTGGCGGCGGTTGAGTCGGTAGCCGTCAACTGGAAAGTGTAAGTTACATTGCTATATACCTCAGGCAATACTGCCTGGGTGGTATTGCCCACGTAGTTCGATAGCTTGACCGAAGGGCCACTAGTTTGGCTCCAGATAAATGACATATCACTGCCACCACTGGACCGAGAGCCATCCAGAGTAACACTACCGCTACAACCCACGCTGTTTGCGGAAGCCGAAATGACTGCTGTAACAAGGTTGTCGGAGTCACTGTTAGCATCGGGCCCAACATCCATCGCAAAGTTCTGCACTGTAACCTGGGCCTCTTCGGTGGCATCCCCATCACTAACAATCAGACTGAAGATATAGGTAACATCGTATGCAACGGCAGGTAGTATCACTGAAGTCGAGGCGCTGGTTGCAGAGGCAATTTCTGCTTCAGGAATAGTAGGGGAAAGCTGAGCCCAGCTGTAGTTGAAGGTGCTGTCACCACCAGAGGCATTCGCGTCGAGTAGTAGGGTACCACCACCTGTCACCTGGGTTTGGGAAGCAGAGATGCTCAGGGGGATAGGTGTGGAAGCCGAATCGCCGTCATTACCATCACCGCTGTTACCATTAGCTTCACAACCATTTGACTCTTTAAGAATCCAGGGAGAACCCCAGGTATTTTGCACGGTCAGGGCTTCGGCAGGAGCTTGATCACCATTTGCCCACCATTGTGCAACAAAGATATCGTCGGCATAGCAGACCTCACTTCCTTTTAGGTAGCTCTGACCCGGCTGGTAGGCAGCTAGAGAACTGGGATCATCACCGCCAGGGCCAGAATCATCGCTACTGGAATCACCGCTGTTGTCACCAGAACCATCACAAGCTCCAGCTTCCAGCAAAACCCAGGGGGAATCCCAGGTATTTTCAGCTGTTAGCGCATCGGCAGGCTGCTGATCCGGTGTGGCCCACCACTGGGCTTTGAAGAGATCATCGGCATAGCAAACCTGGCTACCGCCACGGTACTGCTCGCCGGCAACATAGTCTTCAGCGGGCGGAGAGGCCGCCACACCCTGGGTGCCGATCATCAGTGCCGAAGCAGTAGCCGTGCGAATAAAAAGATGGTTCATGGAGTCTCCAGTTATCTTTTTAGGGTTTTATTACAAACACCATCGTGCACGAAGGGGCCACTAAATAGTGGGCAAGTGGTATTGCAGCAAGTAGTTTTTAAGGACTTACGTGAATAATTCGAGGGAGCATTGACATATCAAAAACTAGAAAGGTAACCCGGCCAATCATTTTTGGGCACGATCAATAGAATAAAATCTAGAATCAGACCTAAGTAGTATTGGAAACGAGACACCCAACTCCGTCTTTATTCTTGCAAGCAGAGCTTTGTTACACACACTAAAAAATTTAATATTTTGATACGCTCTACTGACAACATCCCATACGGACACTGCTGATTCGATATGGCAGAATAAGATTGGTTCCCTGTTAGCTGTATTGATTTACTGAAGCCAAAGACAGGGCTGGAATTTTTATTCCATATAAGGCAACCTAATTAACTCAAGATACTCTATTTGTGTTAAAAAAAACGATAAAGAATCAAAAAATGAAACAAAATTAAAAAACCAAGCCCCATTAAAATACCAGGCCTGCCAACCAGGGGAGAAGCCTGGAAAACCCAGAGGTAAAAGATTAACGCAAGGAAAAATATGCACCAAAAGCAAAAAAAGATAAATTCAAAGCTTACACAATTACCTCAAACTTTTGACCTGTCATCAATAGAAAAATCAACAAGCCATGAATTTTTGCACACACCATTCTTTCTAAATGCTTACAAATAAAAACTAAAGGAAAAACCATCTTTCACCGAGAATTCTGAAACAGGTTTCATATTTTTTATTTCAAAGTAAAAACACCCTGGAAGAGCTTACTACAGCTCTCCCGATGTAATTTCCTGTAACCTGGGATATTCCTCAACAGCTTTCAAACTGCTGTAGCCGACCCTGCCGCTTTTCCTCAGAGAAATCACAACTGGTTAGGCGGAACATTAAGGAGTAATCAGATATACAACGAGTGTCGTGAATATCACCTGGAAGAAAAGCACTGCAATCACCTGGGTGCATAGTATAAGAACCCCGGCTAACAAGCTGCTCCCCTCCTCCCTCTACCCGAACTTGGCCATAGGTAGACATTTCCACCTGCCCATGCTGAAGGGCATAAAAAACCCACCCTTTGCCATGGTTATGCGGATTACGATACAGGCCTTGAGGTTCCACATGAGCCAGTAATATAAAACCCCTTTCCGGGTCTCTATACAATTCGGATGTGGCTTCTCTCTTTTTATGCAGCTCTACAAGCCATCCCTCAGAACCTGAGGTATTTGCCAATCCGGCAAGCGCCGTCCGACAACGAATAATCGTGTCTGAATTCAAGCCGCTCCAGTATTCACACAGTTCTGCAATACATTGTTCCAGTGCATTGATAGCCATAACTTATCTCCTGTTCTACGAGTGGTTAAGCTAGCGAAACCTGTCGAGAAAGTAACCCCCGTGTAAAAACCAAAAATCACTTTTTGCATATCAGGCCTAGCCCAAGTACAAAGACAAGGTACAACTTAAAGCTCCCTTTAGGTCAAGCCGTAAAGCATATCGATTTCAGGCTGTGATTTTTAAAGGGAATACCTAATTGGCATAAATCGCCAGAGATAGAACCCGGCAGGCGAACTTGTACCTACCGGACTTTCAGGAAAGTGTGGATTAGCCAACAGCCAAGCGGTGACGACTGGCCAGGATTGATAGAGACTGAGCTATCAGTGCAATAACAAGAAATAAAAGAGCCAGTAGGTATACCTGATTCAGTCCCGTCTGGACCAGGGTTGGATCAGCACTACGCATATATGACAAGTGTGAAACCCCAGCAAAAACCACACTCATCAACGATGCCCCAGTGAGCAATCCAAGATTTCTGGACAGGTTCAGGAGACCTGAAATATTACCTTTAACATCACTGCTGGCACTGTTCATGGTAAAAGTGTTATTGGAGGACAAGTAAGTTCCATACCCAATAGCCATTGCTATGGAACAAACCAAATAACCAGCTACACCATGCTCCACCTGTAAATTAGCCATACCCATAGCTCCCAGTGCCAGAAAGGTCAGGCCGATAATCACCATACTACGTGACTTGAATCTGTCTACCAAGCGCCCGGCAATATTGGAACAAATGGCAACGACAAAAGACCCGACGGACATTACCAAGCCGGTCTGGGAGAAGTTCAACCCCAGGGCCAGTGTCAGGTAAAAAGGCCCAACAACCAGAGAACTCATTACCGAGGCGGCGACAAGCAGGTTGGTAGCAAGGTTGGTGTACAGTGCATAGCTGCCAAGCCGGGGCACAGTTTCACCACGCCTACTCAAGAAAAGGCCCCAAATGCATAGTGCCGAGAAAACCAGTGTAACTATGTTGATGAACCCATAGTTATCATTCAGTGGTTTTATCGATAGGGTATAAAAAAGAATCGCTGAAAATATACAAAGTGCTGCAAGAAAATTACGCGGGCGATCATCATGCTCATCAGGCGTAACCTTGGCATCTTCCGGTAAATATCGCTGTGCCAACCAATAAACAGCCACACCCAACGGTACTTTAATGAGGAATACCGCCTGCCAAGTGGATATTTCCAACAGTAGTCCGCCCAATACAGGCCCGGTACCAGTGCCTACAGCCGAGACACTACCCAACAGCCCCACTGCCATACCTACTCGAGCCTTGGAAAAGGCATCACTGGCAATTGCCATGGAAACAGCGGTAAACATTGCCGCACCAATACCCTGCAGTGCACGAAAGAAAACCAATACCCAGATATTTGGCGACAATCCACAGAGTAAGGTTGATACGCAAAAGAGCAGTACACCCTGGATAAAAATTTTTTTTCGCCCCACCTTATCACTTGCGCGTCCGGCAACAGCCAAGGCGGCGGTGAGGAAAATCATGAAAGCAATAATGATCCACTGCCCACGCGCGTAAGTAGTCCCAAGACCTGTGACCAGCTCTGGTAATGCAATATTTACACTGCTGACCGCCAGCGCATTAAGCAGGGTAGCCAGACACAAGGCTGTTAGGATTCCCCGACTGGATAAGTTGCCAGAGATATCTTTGCCAGATGGTTTGAGGAGCTTTTTTACTGCAGGCATAAGATTCAAATATGATTTGCCATAAGACTGTGATCCAGATCGCGCTACTAAAACCTGCTTCCACCTGAGTAAGGGGAAACAATGTGAGAAGAGATGAGGTTGCTTCCGCCGGTAGGCGCAAGAGCAACAAGTAGCACATGCCAATTGTCTATCACAGTAGATAAGTTAATTAGGTATAGCTAGAACTACATGTGCCCCTCTCTTTTTACTTCCCTAACCCCTCACTTATCCTTAAGGTTACCCCTTTACTCTTAACTCAAAGCTTGCCAGAAACTAGAGTGAAAACTAGGATACAACTTCAAGCCAGCTTGAGGTCAATAAAAATGAGTAATCATCGGGAAATCGATATTCGTGAAGTATCAAAACGCACGGGGCTGCCCTCCTCGACATTGCGGTATTATGAGGAAAAAGGGCTAATCAAGTCTATCAGCAGGCGTGGAATCACCAGGATTTTCCCTGTTAGCGTGGTGGAACAGCTGTCGTTGATCTCCCTTGCACGTTATGCAGGGTTTTCCCTTGATGAAATTGCCTCCATGTTCACCTATAGCAGCCAGCCCAATATCGATCGGGAGCAACTGCTTGAAAAAGCTGATGAACTTGATAAGAACATTCGCAGACTGAAGGCCATGCGCGATGGTTTACGGCATGTCGCTAACTGCCCAGAGGAAAACCAGCTGGAATGTCCCAACTTCCAGGAGCTTATTAAAAAGGCCATGAAGCTACAACATAAGGAAGACCGTAAAACTAAACCCGCTAAGCCTGGAAAGCGACATTGAAGGCCAAGTGAATTATAGTACCTGCACTCAGAATTACGTCATCATGCCCGAATCTTCATGCTCCAGTACATGGCAGTGGACCATGCGGGGCATATCTGGCATCGCCTCCAGTGGGAAAAGTACATATATTTCTGCACTGCCACCGCCTGAGATAGATACCGTGCTTTTCATCCACGCATATAAACTGGCGGTACCTACCCATTGAATTTAATAAACCTGAACTGGCAACTATGGATATGTACCAGGTGCAACATCAAATCACTGCCCTCTGAGATACTCCAGTGTAGATCCTATCAATTGGTACCTTAAATCCTGGATCGGTAAATAGGAAAGAGACACCATTGATTACATTAGCTGTGCACTGTGCCTTTAATGGCATCGGTGGGGCCTGAGTAGTTAATTGCAATACTTTTTCCACCACTGCCGGATCTGTACGCCCAGCGTCAATCATCTTTGGTAAACCTGCAGCATTGATCCGCTTATTAGCGCGGGTTTATCAGTTCATTTACATCGCCAGGCGCTGACTGATCGGTGGCAGATTTTGTGGTATTTTTGATAGTGGCACCAACTGGTCCGGTAAGTTGCCCCTACCTTCTAAAATCCCGATCAGACCAGGCCATTTGTTCAAGCGTATCTACATAGTACGAGAGAACAACTTTCAGATGCTTCACTGGTGTTGATCGTTGATACTCCTTTCAGGGTTGCACATCCCCGGCGCAAAGGAAGTCTGCAGAAGAACTACCAGGAACTGGCACAGTGCTCCACAAAAATCTGTACTTATTGTCGCAATGTCAAGAATCAGGTTACACCATTTCGTAACTTGACAGGGAGCGACTTTTCCCCTGCCCCATTCTGTCAAATTACTAGGGCCCACGGATCATTGCTGAGATTCACTTTGATCCTCTACGATCAAATCCTACCCAGTTTTATTAATGAGTAAGTATTTATATGGTCGACACACAGAAAAGCCCCAAAGCTTGGGGCTTCCATTTGAAAAAGTTCAAGCCACTCTTGAATAAATTTCTCAGTTTGGGCCCGTCATATAACTCAGATCTTCACTATTGGCCTCGGAGGTCTCAATTTCCACGGCTGCCCCAGTACTAAGGCGCTCAATTTCAACAGACTCAACCCTGACAGAAAAAGCTTTACTCTCAGAAATTGAATCGATTTCAGCTTGAACAATATTATTGGAAGATTTACTGCAGGCCACTATGATCGAAATCAAAAATACAGTAGGTATGAGTTTTAATTTCTGGAAACTAAAATACATAGCTTTTCCCAAAATAACAAATAGATATTCGACTAATTAAAATTCATAGGTAATGAACCAGAAGGTTTCATCAATTGGTAGCTGGTAAGAATGGTCAAGCACAAAATTCAGAGTTCCATTATCACAAGTGAATTGACTAGAGGCAATCAACTCAGAAGCTTCAGGTATCCCATTACTGTTTTCATCATGATATAACCTTACAGCCTCAATGTCTTTGACCTCATTCAACTCCCCTTCGGCCTTCAGTGCGAAGCCTTTAAGCAGCGCATCAGCGGAATCACTCTCAAGTACTAAAGCCAGTACCACCCTCTCTCCTTCTCCCTCAAAGATTGCTGTCTCCAACATCTCAGACTTAATAGTAATAATTGGTTCGGTTACCCCTAAAGTGGCAATCGCGCCAGTATCCGTCACCGTACCATTAGCTATCTCATCTGCGTCGTTCGGACCACCATCTTGCAAAGTCAGTTGTAAACAATAGTGTCCCTCATTAATACCTGGCGTGTAGTCATCACTTCCCGGCTTTGGACATCTACCCGACACACCCATCGCAGACGCAATGCTATTTTTTTCATCCTCAATAAAGTTGACCCAGCCCACACCCTGCCGATACTTCACATAACGAGCATCCGCCAAGGTGGCGGCGGTCAATGGAATGGTAACCTGGGTACTTTCTGCAGGTTCTATACCATTTACGATGTAATCAAAAATACCATGCAAGAACTGATAATTATTTTGGGTCGCTAGACCTTCGCCGTAGAATCGATCAATATCTTCAAGGGTGATACCACTGATATTCTGCCCAGCCGTATAAGCGCTATCCCCAAGAGCAAGAGAAACGCCCCCAGTACTCTGCATATCAGCCCCTGTAATACTGGTGGGCAATAGATTGTCAGGTCCTTTCTTATCCAAATAATCAGGTATCCGGTCTTTATCCAAGTCCGTTACACTCTCTACAATATCGCTAATGCCGTCTCCATCAGTATCCTCATCATTCCTAAACCGGGGAACAGAATCCTCAATCCGAATCAACATACTGGAGCTAGCCTCTCCACCACTAGAATGGGAAACAACCAAACCAACTTTATAAGTGCCTTCCAAACCTGAAGGGTCGAAAGTAAAGCTACTATCGCTATATCCATTCATTGATATCAGAGTTGGAGAACTCCAACTATAGCTGAGGGTATAAGGGTCATCCATAAGGAAATGAGCTACAAGCGATCCAACAGTGACCTCACCCGCATCACTATATGCTAGGGCTGAACCAGTAAAAATTTCATCGGAGGGTACACCCAACTGATAAAAATATGTTGAAAGGCTTGCAATGTAATTATTATCTGTGGGACCTAACGGAGGTATCTCATTATCAATAATTGGGGGATCTAGTTCCGGGTACTCAACGGTTATCACCGTAGGGTCATTTAAAGAAACATCTATAACACCATCGGTACCTTCTCCCCCAACCACCTCACCACCAGATTCATCTACAGTTGTTACACCTACGCCAGAAACACCCTCACTCACCACACCACCGTGCTCCACGACTCCCGAATTTGTATCTACACAATTCTGTATGGCAGCTGTAGGATTAATCAAAGTCACACCAGTAGAAGTACAGTCACCCAACCCTTGTGAAGTTTCACCTCGTCCGCTTAGAACGGAAGCCCCATCAACGCCAACAGTTACAACAGCTGCATTCTCGCCGATCCAAATAGCACTGATATCGGCACCGTCAACCTCTGCCTCTTCCAACCCGCCAAAGAGCACTGAATAACTATGCTCAACTCTTGATACCGATTCGATATATAAATTAGATATCGAATGATTATTCCCCTTAAATACTGCTGTAAAGGGATTATCTGGACTTCCAATCAGTTGCCAACGGAATCCACTCCAGTAGGCATCATCTTGGTGAGTAACTCCACTACCATCTATGTCAAAATCCAAATCATGGGCCAATTCAAACCCAGAGCAGCCCGATGGGGGACAGCCAGTGCTGCCACCATATAGGGAAGCACCGTCCAGATTATTGCGAATCTCATTGAGGTCAGCGAGGTCATTGATTTCTATCAGGCCATCATCATCTAAATCGAAGTCGGTGCGATTGCTTTCAGAAAATGCTACTCCCGATTGCAAAGTAAAAAATACAGCCAGTAAGCTATTAAGAATTATTGTTTTGGAGATTGGACTTCTCGGTACCATTTGAATTCCCTTTTCTAGGACTCTCTCATCGACAACCCATACGCACTACCAGTAACTCTGTTATTGATACTTAACTACATCTTAATATCTGAGAAAATACAGAACTATCTATAACCAACCAGCAGCGGTCTAAAATTTGTCTTACGCCATTTATTAGTATTCAACCATACACATTAGCGATCAACTTTCTTCAGCTGCCTTCCAGTTACAGCCTCTTACAAAATTGTACGGTTCAACTAAGCTTCAATATCGTAAATGCTAAAAAAGGTCTACTTAGGGCTTATATCCAACAACTTAAAGTCAAAAAACCATTCAACTTACAGGTAGAGCACCACTTTAACCAGAATTAAAAATGTATACGGATTGACGTAAAGCAAGCAGGAATAGAAGAGCCTAGATATATTGCTCCAGGCGTGATTGATATTTCAGAAATAAAAAAAGCCCCGCAATTTGCGGGGCTTTTCGGATTGCTTCAGGTATCTGAAGGCTTTGATGTGGTGCCAGGGCGGGACTTGAAAAATAACCTGAAAGCCAGTGATTGCGGGATACACATGGAGCTTCAACAGAAAAATAGCACCATATGTAGCACCACTTTGAATTCCTACCCCCAACTAGAGGGGTTTAACAGCAGTACGTACCACTGAAGCCTCTATACACATCTTGCCGTACCACCTGAATTTGACCCTAGCCTTAGCCTGTTTCCATGTACCTCAAACCGCGAATCTGGCGGTTTGGCTAGCATTCGACAGGGGATCAGCTTGAGCAGGAACGGCTTCTTGAGCGCATAAGATGGAGCCGCGAATCGCGACGTCACCTCAGCATTCAGGTCGCCTATGTTTCATCACCTCCAAAACCACAGGGCTGGTGGTTTTGAGAGTTAAACCAAAACCGGCAAATCACCGGTTTTCACTGCCAGACCAAAACCGACGCTTTGTCGGTTTGAAACGCCCAGAACAACTACCTAATTATCACTCCCCCCTACCTGAATTAAGCCATTGTGAAATCTAAGCTAGGACGGTAGTGCCGGATACAAGGCTGCCAGATATCCAACCTACCCCCCGTGGGTTCAGCTGGTCAGAACACCAAACCCCGAACTAGGGGTTTGCCCCTAACTGGCTCTAAGGAGGGTATAACCCCCTAGGAAAAATCAGATATCTGTTAACAGAGCGGGGTCCGAATTACCCGTGTGTTAGCCTCTCAGGAGGACCCGTTGAACCCTAAGCTTGGCTTAGAGTTCAGCCATAGCCATCAAGCCAACTAGTGGGCGGTTAATCTACACGCTGTCCCAGAAGTAGAGATATCGAATGCCCTGGCCCGCCAAAGACTCAGCCATAAACGGGAGCTACCCCATTACGCCAGGTAGATATTCACAGCCTGAGCCACCATGTATGGAAGTGAATTAAACCCACACCTTTACCGTCCAGGGTACGCACAATCTGCGTACTCTAAACGAGAAGTAAGCACAGTCGAATAGATTCCCCACGCCGTCACGGATAGAGACCATGAAACAATTCAGTAATGCCCTCTCAATATTCTGCTGAGATATACCGCCCCCACATCTCACACGTTGATGATATCCCCCTGGTCCGCAGTCTCAGCCCAGTCAAAGGGGCGAGGGGAGGGCGAACTTCCACCACTTAAAATAAAGGTGTTACAGGTGTACAGGTGTTACAGATTCGCTGTAAGCCGCATGGTTATGGGCTTTGTACTGTCACACCTTTCTGTTACCCCTAATGTTTCACAGCCCAAAGGTGTTACAACATACTTCTAAAGTGCGGCAATTGTGGCTACGTACAACTAGTAATCTTTTGACCAAACATCTAGGCACGCGATAGCGTCTTACAGCAAATCAATCAATAGAAAACAGAGTACTTGAGGCAAGCCAGCCCTCACTATGGTCAAACCACTGAGGCAGGCAGATTTGAGCAGGGCCAAATTAAGAAAGGAGAGTAAGAATCCACGCGAAGCGAGTCTATGATCCCAGTAGCTGCATGACCGCAATAATTGCCAGCCCGACAGCAATACTGAAAGCAATATGCAATCGATGAAATGACTTGTTCTGCGCAGGTTGACCACAATACATACCTTTACTGCAATCTTGACACTCAACAAGGGGGTACCCCCTTCATTTCAACTTAGCCCCTTTACTTTTCATCCGGCCCTTAATCTGAGCCGCAAAGATAGTAGCCTTAGTACGGGCATCTTCCGGGGATACTTCCCCCTTTTGGGGGGTGAACTGCTTCTCCGTATCAGACAGAGGCTTAGTCGTCTTTGTCGTCATCCTTGCATATCTCTTCGATGGTTTTTTGGGTGCCAGAGGCGAGGTGATCAGGCTCCTCAGTATCCTCGGAAATTTTCTTTAGTTCATGGCTGCGGCGCTTGGCAAATTCTTCGATCTCCTTTTGCGTCCAGCCTTTCTTTTGTCTGGCCTCAGCCAGGCGTTTCACTTTATCTTTATCAGTCATCACAATATATCACTTGTCAGGTAGTTGCCCTTGGCGATGTACTGATATCCGTATCTCTCGTAGAAGGCTCTCACCGTTTCATTAACCGGATTCATGATCCTAATATGATTGGCATTGATCATCCGCGCATAGATTTCATACGCTAGGATAATTGTATCGAATACATTGGAGCGTTCGCCTAGGTCGCGCGGCATGGCTTCCACCACGTCCAGGCGCATCCCTGTGGCGTGGTAGGTGGGGCGGCCTATGGAGATAGCGATTAAGGTGCTGTTTTCCCATAGTGCTATCTCAAAACGCTTGGGGTAGCTCTTCTTGTAGTAGCTGTAGTTTTGCGGCCAGTCCCAGTTGTACTGCCGAAGCCTTGAGGATTCCCAGCTTTGGGTGGCCTCTAGGGCCCGAGGGGTTATCTGAGTTAGTTTCAAATTACCCGTTAGTGAATTCTGTGTAACTTCCAAAGCGAGTGCGCGCAGCTTTTCGTAGCGCTGCTCTGCCTCGATCCTTGAGGGTAGTGACATTGTGTTACCTCACTCCTTGAAGCTGTTAATCCTTTTTTCCACGATACCACAGGCTTGCCGTACGACTCAGTGGGCCTTGCGCTGGGTAGTGAATCATCTTGGGATTTCATGTATTCGGCAAGCCCGTATTGGTAGGAAAATTACTATTACTCCCAATAGATGTCAGCCTTCAAAAGGCTGAACAAACACACCAGTTTCCCCTTCAAAGCGAACACGACCAGTAGCAAGTAGAGCCCGCTCAATAGCTACAAGATTCTGAATACGCACAGAAGGGATTCCATCCTCTCGATCAATCTTGTTAACTGTCGAAAGTCCCACTCCACTTTTTTCTGCTAGATCTTGGGCGCTCCATTTCAGGCCACTTCTAGCCATCCGTACCTGTATTCCCGTAATCACTTGTTTATTCATCCTGTCTCATGATTCCAAGATGGTAACAATAAAAGTTAACAAGTTAATAATTTTTGTTGACATTATAATATAAACAACCAATACTGTTAGAAAGTTAACAAAAATTATTACTTTCGATGGATTCAGGGGGAGCTATGGGAAATCTTCTAGCGGATTATTCAACAGTACCTACTCAAGTTTTTCTATCTCAATTACAAGAGTTGGAGGCACTCTGCCTTGCCCGAGAGTTAATCATGGAGTGGCCCCAACCAGGACCCCGTGAAGTAGCCCTTAAGGCTATCACCCAGGAGGAAAAGGCCATCCTCCCAGGGCTAATCTTTCCACTTAAACGCTCTCTACAGGAAAATGAATCATCCTAGCTCAATACTAAGAGGAAGATGTATACAGGAAGGCTAATGGGAAACATCAAACAAGAAAATGAGTCAATTATCAAAATTGAATCACCAGCAGACACCGCCTAGTTGTTAAGTTTTCTGGTGCCACAAATTTTCACAGATGGGTTCAACTACTGATAGAACCTCAATACACTCATTATCAGTATAAATACAATAATGAACAATAGAATCTTCTCGATAAATATTGCAGCTAAACATGTGAAATCGCTCAATTAAATCTGATGCTCTTGTTCGCTGAAATGTAACGCCTGGATTACCTATCGTACTTTCAGGCGATAATAAAAAGCTATCATCTGATCGGTGGTAGTACATAGGGCCAGCCAGCGGAAACCTTATACGTAATGCTTGCTTATTAGAGAACCTGTCACAGTTGGCCTCTAAAAGTATTCGAAAACCCTCCGAGTCGTCATGGATCGCATTAAAAGAGAAGTTTCGATACTCAGGAAATGGGTTCCAGCTTAAATCCATAGTATTTCTGTAAACTTAACGCTCAGCGTTGGCTGTCGCTCTGCCGCTGATTGTTATGTGAGTTACCCTCGGTCCGCCGGATGGTTTACCCCATCGTATGTTGGGACACCACCGATTTTGAGAGGATTTACACCCTCCAGGCACGCCACATTGAAACCGTATTGAGTAGGATTAGAGCGTCTTTGGTGATGTGTGTAAATACCGCAATTACCGCAGAAATAGTGTTTCGCTGTATTAGTATTGAATTGATAGAGCTTTAAATGTTCCTGCCCTTCTAAGACATTAATGCCATCTAGCGATACTGATGCGGCGATTGCACCTCTCCTGCGGCACAAAGAGCAATCACAACGCCGAAGATCAATAAGACCATCAGGTAGATCCAGTTCAATTTTTACAAAGCCGCAGTGACATGAGGCTAAGTGTTTTGGCTGAATTTTTACTCCATCAATCTCTTTCAGATTTACGCCCATAGCTCTTTCCTTGTGCTCACATAAAGCCTCAATAACCGGTGCTCTTTATAGCGTCCAAGCTCATAGATTCTTTATGTGCAATCTCTAACGGTTTTGCTAAACGCTTGACTATTTCCCAAGCAGAATACTCGGAAACTTTAAAGTTTCCGTCATTAGAAGTTATGGCTATCGCGGCATTGATATCTGGTAAAATTACAAGCAATGCATACCACATAGTATTTGAGCCGTTGTGCCAATGAACATTACCAACACCTAACTCTTCCGGTGGACCAATTACCCAGCCATAAGCATAGCTATTAAGGTTTGGATGATGTAGACGCTGAAACGATTCTCTTTTGAGGAATGAACTACGCCCTTGTATGCCTTGAAGATGTTCATCAGCATACAACGCCAAATCATTAAGCGATAAATGTATTGTACCAGCAGGTCCAATTATTGGCGTGTTATCATCTTTTCCACTCTTAGTAAAACCAAATAATTTTTTATGCCCCCATGGCTGACTCAATTTCCCCTCTATGTCTTTAGGGGCACCAAAGCCGCCACTCTCAATCCCTAGAGGTGAAAAAACCTCTTTTCTAATTAAATTTTCCCATGAAACTCCTGCCTTCTTTTCAGCTATTACACCTGCAATCGTATATCCGACATTTGAATATACAAAGGTGCCACCTGGCGTTACTTCAGGCCGCTGAGAGAGTATATATCGCACTGCTGATTCTCTTGCAGCCGTTCTTTCACTACCAGCGTTTGGATTTTTTAAGCTAACCAAAAGCGAGAAATTGGGTGTTGCTCCCGATGTATGTGCAAGCAGGTTGCCTAGAGTCACATCATTCCATTCTGTATGGATGTCCTTTTCGTCAGGAAAGACATCTTTGATAGATGTATCCCACTTCAAATCACCTTTTTCAATCAGGCGAGCAATCATCGTAGCCGTAAAAGATTTAGTAATGGAACCAATATGCCATAGGTCCTGCTGTGAGACGAGAACACCATCGCCTTTTTTACGCTCGCCGCTAACCGAAAGTCCAATGATCTTGCTGTCCTGAATGACTACCGCACCAAGACCGACCAGATTTTCGGATTTTCTTATTTCGTCCACATGCCTTTTTAAAAATTTGTCGATCTGCGTAATTGGGTTTGCTTCCGAAGCAAGGCTATTAATTGAAGAAAGCACCAAAGGGACTATTAAAAATGATAAGGCTTTCATTGCGTTCTCTCAAATCACATAACGCCCAGCGTTGGCTGTCGCTCTGCCGCTGATTGTTATGTTGTCGGCACCCCATAGAATACTTCAGCTGCTTCTTTTTTAATGTTATCAAATTTTTTCTTGGTTATTTTACCCGATTCGAACTCTGATTTTGCTTTTGAAACTTTTGCTCGATACTCCATTTCCAACAGCCCCAGAATGTACCCATATTTCTCTTTGGTTATTCGACCAGCACTTAGCTCTTCGAGCGCTAACACTTCATTCCAGTTTGCTCCCGAAGGTGCTTCAGGTATTGAAAAATCCTTAGAAGTAAGGTTTGAATCCTTAAGCAAGTAACCTTGCTTAATTGCTCTCTGTGCACACTTATAATTATAGTAATCAACCATGTGAGATGCTGAACGCCAATCGATAAAAGCATTACGGCATACTTTAGTTAAACTGGGGTCTTCAGCGTGAACCAATTTTTCAGCTTTCATCGAGCAAGCCGTTAGATTACTTATGATTATTACGAAAAATATAGTTTGAATTATCTTCATTTTGCATTGAACTCGGAAACAACATAACGCTTAAAGCACCTGCAGTAAAACCAGAGCAAAGTGGAGGTTTTGGTGTCAGGTGCCTTTACTTGTTAAATCAACTTACTCTTTCTACATGATTCTTTCTAGGCCTTACAAAAAGAACCGCTTTCCATTACCGGAATTCGAGGGACTCTCTTTCGAAAAGTGGGCTCTGATACTTCAACAACCTTACCATCATCAATTTCTTTTCGCACTAAATTCACATAACACTTATTTGAGGCCGTCTTGAACTTAAGGATGTACTGCTGGTCAGGCTTTGGCAAAAAAGATACCTTTTGCGAGCAGTATGAATAAAAATCATTAGACTCCACATGAAAGGCAATTTCTTTATTTGCTGTCAACACTAGAGGTTTATTTTTTCCTATAAGAAAATTACTCTCTTCTGGCATAAAAACCTTATTTGAACAGTCATCTCCATTCAAATAAATTTGCATCAACTTTAAATTTTCTTGTTGTATCTCAACTGTTGCATTCCCTTCCATGTTCGGGGGGACATAAACGCTAGTACAAGAAGAAAGTATGACAGCCATCAAAAACAAAAATAATTTTTTCATATTACCCAACATTCCTTAAAATAATTTAACGCCGCCGGCAGGGGCAGCTTACCTTGTGCGCATTTTGCGCGAAAATGTGAGCACAGCGACCCGCGCAAAACACGCACAAGGTAAGCTGTCCCGCGCAGGGCTCATGGCCCGGAGCATTTTGCCCGGCTTTGTTATATGCTTGCTCTACCATGCCATTTATCTAATGCAACTTTAACACATGGCCAACTCTTAAAGTCCGGCACACATCGTTGATTTTTGTGAAATCCAAATGTTTTAGTTTTAAGATCAAATGTGGCAAGTAACCTTTTAATGAACTTTGATTTTTCTTGATCTAATTTTCGAGATTCTTCATTAGTTAGAATTATAACCTCAGAATAGCCAAAAAACCCGACCTCCTGATGAAGGACCAAAAAATCACGGCCTTCACTATCCTTATAATGAATATGTTCATAGGGGGATAAACTGAGAACTTCTATAGACTCAGGTTCGATAATATCCATTCGATCTCCAGGCATATAACGCCCTAATAACGGGCCGAAACGGAGTTGGTTGTTTTGTGCTATTTAAGCACAAAACGAGCAACGCAGTGTAGGTCCTTGTTGATTAGTTTGTTAGGCATTTTTACGCCTAGATATAAACCATGCGATGTAGAAATAAAGTAAAGAAGCAAGGAGCGAATAAATAACAGACAGTATCGGGAATATAATTGCAGCAAAGACGTTACGCCCACCATCGCCGATATAAGCGTCCATATATTTTTGATCGGAAGCCGACCAAGTAGCCGTTTCCTCAGCAGTCCAAAAACCATCCCCATCTCGATCTAAAGAAGCAACCCTGTAGCCAAGGTATATGTCATACCCTAACCATTGAACAATAACAACACCGCTCATAATGGCGGCCGATACGACAACCACGAGGGAAAAGCTTCGCAACGAAACCGCTCGTTTTCTTACCCAGTAAGCAACAACAAATGGCACACCCAATAGGAGAAAATAAATGGCTGCGTAAAATATTTGAACTGGTTCCATATGGATGCCTAACGCCTTGCTAAGGGGCAGCCGAAGCAACGCGTAGGCTGTCCCGCGGAGGGCCACAGGCCCGGAGTGTACTTCAGCAACTTGTTAAGCATGGGCGCTACCACAAAACATATGTGTATTGTATTTGGCCAGATTCTGTATTGATTTTACAGTTAGCCAGAATCTTGCCAACGACAAATTTTTCAAAATAGCCATCTTTATATGTAAACTCATTATTGTCGCTTAGCTTATTGTATATTTTCGTGGCAGCCTCCGGAGAAACTTTAATCTCACTAGTTTCGTCGTACCAGGCTCCTTGTGGTGCTATTGAATAAGAGTGAGGCCTATCTCCAACAACATACTCTGATTTAAACTCATCGCCACAAACACCTAAAAATACTTCTTCAATAGGTAGTGGGTCAGTTGGCCATACTAAAGCTATGACAAGCAAAATACCCAATAGCAATGGAGGAAGTATTAGAACTCCGAGAATTATTCTGATTGGACGACTCAGCTTCATAGATGCTTAACGCCCCGCACAGCGGCGGACAAATAAGCGCAGCGTTTTGGCTGTCCCAGCGACCAGCGGGAGCGATTGCTGCGGCTTGTTAACTGCCTTGCTTGCTATTAATGAATGTAGTGGTTCTTTTGAGGTGTTCATAATCAAGTTGTGAGATTTCGTATGCCTTCCACTCGTTTAAATCAAAGGGTATCTCTGATAGGCCACCATATTGATCATGTAAGTTGGTATCTTCATCATAGAAACACGCATTGCCATTTTCATAAACCTCTATCTGCTCGCGTGTAATTCCAGAGCGCTTGCAAATGGCAAAGTACCAAACCGAAGTTCCCCAGGAGCTGTATTCATCACCCCTCGTTTCTTCCCAGACTCTCTTGTAGTAGGTCAGATCCATATGCAGTTAACGCTCCGTTAAGCGGCAATTGCAAGCATGGTAAAGTGAGCGAGAGCGAACCACGCTTGCAAATGTCCGCTTCAACGGTTTGTTATACTTGTGTTCAATTTTTTGAAATAGCAGACCTTACAGACATTAAGACTTGGCCCAATAAGTTTTTCCCGCGCCACATATTAGGATTAAGTATTTCTTTAGTGTCTGCTGCATACCCAACCCCCCAAACTAGGTCATAGGGAGATGCTTCAGCAATTGTTTTTTGGCCTGTTTCGATTAATCTTTCACCCAAATCAGCGTGCTGAGTGAACTTTAAATAATTCCCATACCAAACAATACCAAATTTATGCATATTCCATAATTCTGAGTTGTAGCCACTAACTTCTCTCCCTAGCTTTTGTTGAATCGAAGGCTCTGATTCTTCCATGATATTCTTTGCAGTATATTTATCACCAAATAGTAGCGCCTTCTTGTACATCATGTACTGCTCACAACAATTGTAAACAATACCATCCGGATCAATCATATCGCGTAAGGTCCACTGACCAAATTGATGTTTCCAGAAAAAATAAAACTCTTCAGTTTCTCGCATTATCACTCTATCTATACTATTGGCACTAAAGGTATAACGCCCGCCGCACAGGCGAGCAACTTGTTGCGAGTCCAGCGCACGAAGTGCGCGCTTGTGCCGGCTTTTGTTAGAGAACGAGCGCACTACCGGCACTGACATGAAACGGTTCCCCAACAACCTCAACTACTTCTGGAACAGGCAAGCTGTTACCACAACAGTCTATCTCTATGTATTCAACCATTCCTGATTTCCCTGAGAATATTAGGACCTCTAACGTTTTACCGGCTTCTGCAAGATTAAAGTTTGCTTCAAAAATTACACCATACTTACCTGGAACTGCAATTGCTTTGGTAAAAGTCGGGACCAGGACCTTGAAGCTATTACAACCGCATTGACAGAACTCAGAAAATACGGCTTTATCCAGGTGATTTTTTAGCGCTTGTGCATCAGGGAATTGACACCTCTCTAAAATAAAGTTAATCCAATCCCGCGCCCTGTGTTCGTTATTCATTGGTTCTCTAACGCCCAGCGCACAGGCGAACGGAGCGCAGCGTAGTGAGTCCAGCCCGCGTCTTTTGCGGGCGATTGTGCCGCTGCTTGTTATGTGTTTGTTTCATACTGCCCCCTTAGCCGCTTAAAAGCGTATAAGGCATAGATAGTCGGCGGCCCAATAGAGATAACCACAAAGAGGTAGTTTTCCCACCAGGACGGTGGCGGGCCACATTCATCTGTAACACACTGCCCAATGCCTACGTACAAAGTGGACAAGATTAAGACCACAAGAAACCATGCCAAGCAAAAAGCGATAACTTTCAGTAGCCCGATAAGCACAGCTTTCATAATCTCTCCGCTTACTTTTACACATAACGCCGCAAACAGCGGAGAGCGAAGCGAATCCGCTGCTTTGCTTTGTTAGGCATTGCCTATTCTCTTTACTACTTGATTCATTGTGTAGTGAACAAATTGCTCACCTAATTGCGTCAACTCGTAAGGCTTAGTATTTTCAAATGCAGATTCCATTGTTCCGCTACCCGCTGTGCGCTTTTTCCCTTTAGTGCTTTGTTTTTGAAATTGACCGTCATGTGTAGTTTGCCGAGACTGTCTTATAACGCCACCAGTGCTCAGATCTCTTATAAGCAGTTTAAATAGATCAGCTTCAGCACTATCTTCTCTGGGCATTTCGTGACTAACAGTTTGCCATATTCCAAATCTGGTGATTCCAGGGCTTTGATAGATTGCTCTGATAACTTTGAAATGAATTTCATGGTACAAATCTAACCAATCATTAAAAAGCCTAACTTGATCATCAGGACAAAGGTGTGATGCAGCAGCATTCGAAATCAGGTTTACTACATAAGCTCTCTTTTCTTCTGTTTCTGACGCATCCCAAGATCGAAATGCACGCCGAACCAAGCCGAGGTATTCGTCAGATTGTATTCTTTCTTCATAGTCTTCATGAACGGAATCTAAGCGACTAGCCATTTCGTCAAGCGCCAACATAAGAAGCTCAACTTTCGCCTTGTGAACTTTCAACCACTCTTCGTGTAATTCGTTTACTTTTCCTTGTTCACGTTCCCCATGAACCGAAGCTCCGGTCGATAGAACTTGTCCTATCCAAGGTATTGCAGACATAGCATTAGCGACAACTCGACAGTATTTCTTCCACTTACCTTGATCTTTTAAAATAGCGAGGTCGTAAGATATGAATTCTTCGGTCCTGCCAATTTCTATTTCTTTATTACCTTCCATAGCTCGATCTCATTCTTGCCTAACAGTTTATTAAAGAGCCAGTGGCTCACTATCGATTTGGCCACTATTTCTGAAGTAGACCCTTCAAGCTATGTAAAAAAGCCTTTATTTACAGTAGGTTATAAATTTACGATCAAATAATAACCAGAGATAGTAAGCCATCGGCTCAAGTCGCCTGGTAACACCTCCTGCTCTTGAACACATTTTACCCGCAATTAAATCAATAAGTTAGGGGGAACCTTTCTGCGGATGTCAGCCATGGCTCTATAATTCGGGGCTTGACACCTGTGATTATTGCACCCATAACTGTGTTTATATACAGTTGTGAGGGTACGATCATGGATGATATTCGTCACAGGCTTCCCAGGCATTCAACCAAATTCATCCCCAGCATTCGACTTCATATTCGTGAGGCAGGTCTAGCCTATCGGACTGAACAGACTTACGTTCACTGGATAAAACGCTTTATTCACTTTCATAAACTACGACACCCTCGGGAAATCGGTATTGCCGAGGTCGAGGCGTTCCTAAACCACCTGTCGGTAAAACGGCATTGTTCAGTTAACACCCAGCGGATCGCGCTAAATGCACTGGTATATCTTTATAAACGTTTTTTGGGGGTTGATACTTCCAACATTGGCTTTTCGCCTGCAAAGCAACATCGTCGCCTTCCAATTGTTTACAGTCGGGAAGAGATTAGAGCCATTATCTCAAAGCTGAAAGGTGTCTACTGCCTTCAAGTTAAACTAATGTACGGCACAGGGCTCAGATGTGCCGAACTCTTATCATTGAGAGTTAAGGACATCGATTTTGGCAGTAACAATGTGTTCGTACGGGGAGGCAAAGGTAATAAAGACCGAACCACAATACTTCCACAAGGCCTGATACCTGACCTGCGCACTCAAATTCAACAGGTCGAAATGACTCATGCATGGGATATCGCAAATGGCTATGGGGATGTCTATATGCCGGATGCATTAGAGCGGAAGTACCCCTCTGCTGCCCGTACCACAGCTTGGCAATTCTTGTTTCCAGCTTCGCGCGTTGGCCCTTGCCCCCGTAGCGGCGTGATAAGACGGCATCATCTTCATCCTTCGGCACTTGCAAAGCAGTTACGGCGTGCTGTGCAGGAATCTGGCATCAACAAGCCGCCCAGAGCACATGCATTCCGGCACAGTTTCGCCACTCACCTATTAGAAGTTGGCTACGATCTTAGGACAATTCAGGAGCTACTAGGGCATGCGGATATATCCACTACGGAGATTTACACTCATGTTGTGAATCGGGGCGGCAAAGGTGTATTGAGCCCCACAGACCGTTTGTAATCCTAATTGAAAAGATAGAATAGTAAAATGTTGGTGTTTGATTCTAAAACCTTTAAATGCCAAATTAATTTAATACCGAAGAGGCATCGTCTACTGGGGCAGGCTTTGTGTAAAGCTTGAATATCTGGATGGATAGTACACGATTACACATAGTCTGGTCCGCAAAGCTGCAAATAGAGTGCACTTTGAAATTGGCCAACTAAAGCCACCGGCAAGCTTTGGGTTTATCCCCTACAAGCTAATTGTTTACCAAATAGGCAGTTACTTATTTTGAGAGTGTAAACGGCTGCACACCGTTTACAACACCTGTAAACGGTATGGGCTACGCGGCCTTTTTCGTAAGTAGTCCCTTTTCTCCATCATCTTCAACAGGAATCAAGTGAGGTCGAATGATCAACACCCGCTCAGGGTTACGCCCACTGTTTGGCAAACGCGTTGGTATCGAGAATTTCCCGTTGCCATCACGCTCCAAAGCACCACAGGCGGCCAGTAGTTGCTTCGCCTTGCGATCACTAAGCCCCTTGCAAACCTCAGCTTTGAAAGTGGCCGGGTAAACGTAGTAAACAGTTTCAGAGCAAGCCTGCCCCTCAAGGGCATTACTGTCTTGTAGCGTTTTCCGGTAGCCGCAGCGCTTCAGGGTGCGAACAGTGTGATCATCAGCGGTAAAGTCCTCTCGATCCCAGCGGGTAAAGTGGGACTCTCCGTAGAGATCAAAAAATAATCTCAGTGCTGACAAGGTCTGCCGGTCCTCCAGGTTTCCAACACCGCCACGGGCCGATACCCAAGCACTAAAACAGGATTTGGCCGCTTCCATAGCCATACCTTTAGTCCAGCCTGTAATTCCCGCAGTGGAAGCCAGCTCTCCGGCAAAGCCAACAAGAGCAAACTTGTCTGCTGCTCTGCGTACTTGACCACTTACATCATCAGACAGCTCTGCGGCAAAGTTCACAAGCTCTCGGCGAATCTGGCTTGCCAGCTTTTCCAAGTTGCTAGCGCAAAGCTCTCTGATAAACGTATAAAGGGGTACTCCATGGAACAAGGAAGCTTTCTCAACCATATAACGCGATAACGCAGCACCACCAGCAAACCCATGCAGTTCATCAAAGATACCGGCTCCGCTCCCTGTATCCGAGGGAATAGCCAGTAGCCGAACCTCTTGCCCAGCTTTTGCTTTCTTGCCCACTTCAGCCATCTGTTGATCAAGCGTACGCTCTCCTGTAGATAGGAAGACAAGCCTCCATTCAAATGCATTCCCGCGTACGCCTCCGCGATCATTAGCCCTTGCCTTGCCAGTGCCATTTCCCAGCATATAGGCAATATCCCCCACAATACGGGGATCGCATTGGCTGATCTCATCAAGGATTAAAAGGCCGTCAGAGTGGGAGGCAGCAATACTCTCTAGTGCGTTATCCGTACTGCGCCAGGTACGAACAAAATCAGGACCGCCATACACTGAAGCAGCTACTTTTAGCAGGGTCGTTTTGCCTTGGGAGCTATCACCAAAGAAGTGAAAGCCGGTCGTTTCCATACCAATGAGATTTAGTAGGGGCCCGGCAAATGCCGCTGAAACCGAAAATAACAATCGGGTATTGTTCTTACAATAGCTCGCTACATGCTCACGCCATTGCTGAAGCTCACCACTTAACTTTATCTTGTTGAGATCTGGGCTTGTGGAGTAAAAATACAGTGGCTCTACAGGGGTTCCCAGGGTTTCATTCGGTAGTAGGTATGCATTGCCATGCCAGCCCAGTTTGTTCACTAAAACATAGCGATTAGGGCTTTTTGTCGTTTGCAGATATTGAATAATTCTACGCCTTGGCTGCTGCCCAGCTTCAGCGCGGAGTCCCATGCTATATAGCTGCTTAAGCACTTCTGCACCGCCCTCGGTCGCTAGGTACTCACTGGGTATATTCCACTCTTTAACAATGCCATCAGGGTCAAGGAAGCGAACCAACGTACCCCAGTTTCTTCCTTGGGAGTCACGAGTTAAAGCAAGCACATCCAGGCGATCACAGATTCTCATTAGTGAAGGCTCATCATCTGCCCCCTGAACAGGGAAGAAAACCCCACGATCATTTACTACAAATTGCCCAGACTCGGCCCCTTTATTACTTCCTCCCTTATTTTGGGCTGGATGTTCTGTTGCCACGGGTTGATAGGACGTTAAAAACTTTCCCTCTGTAATTAAGGCTGTAAGCTGCTCTCTTGTAATACCGACAGCTTCCACATCAGCCGCATCGCCTTTTGCTGGCCACTTAGGTCCTAAGGACTCTAAACACACTGTAGAAACCTTACACTCCATAGTGTGTAGGATCGCGGCCAGCTTAAGCATACAGTCTTTGCCTGCTGCATCATTATCGGGCCAGAGAAGTACTTCCCTTCCATGTAGGGGCTTAAAATCTGCTTTGCCCAGCGCTTTACTGCCACCGGGCCAGGTCATGGAAACATAACCCGGCAGCAGGCTAGCAGCTGCATCCGCAGCCTTTTCACCTTCGGTTAGCAATACCGGAGCTTTAGAGCGCTTTACCAATAGATCCAGCTTATAGAGTGGCCGCTTTTTTACCGGCTGCTTCCATCTCCAAGAGTTGCGTCCATTTGAATCCCGGCAATAGGTTAAGGGGCGATAGTCTTTTGATCTTGCATCGCCTTTCTGAATGTCAAAACGCATCACCTTCATTAGCAGTGAGCCGCACTGCCCACGGTACTCCCAAACTTTAGAGGGTTTACCGTTATGGGGATGGGTTGTTGGGCAAGAATGCTCTGCTTCTAAAGGTACCGGCAATACGGCTTCCCAGGAGTTACCGGCTGGCTTTTTGGTTTTCGACTTATAGGTTGAGCTAGGCGGTATAGACTCCCCTTCAGAGAGCCCCAGAAAAGCAGCAAGCCTTTGTGCTGCCTCTCCATTGTTTACCCCCTCAAGATAGGCAACCAACGATACGAGGTCCCCACCTTTTTCATCAGCTGCAAAATCCGCCCATGCACCGGTATTGCGATTTACTGAGAAGGACCCTTTGCTGCTATCAGATCGAGTTGGGTTAAGAGCAATATATTCAGCTCCCTGGTATGAGCCATCTGGAGCCCAGTGCGCCAATACTTCATCAGCCCGATCAAGGGCGAAGTCTGCCACTCGTTTAATATCAAAGCGTGCCATTAGTTTTCCTTATATTTTTAGCTTTAACCCCCGCCCCATAAGGCTTCCAACAGAACTGCGGGCCTCATTCCTGTTACACCTTTTTGCTGTAACACTCTTGGGGTAACAGAAAGGTGTGACAGCGGAAAGCCAATAAATACGAGGCTTTCAGCCATGCTGTAACACCTGCACACCTGTAACACCTTTTTTAAGAGGGGGTAAGATCGCCCCGAATAGAGGCAATAGTCTTATTTAGCGTGGTGATAAATTTGGCGGTAGGGAAACCGCTACGCCCTTAGGTTCCGTAAACCGTTTTGCATCGCGTAAGTTGGCCAAACGGATACGTTTTGCTTTGTCCTGTTCGTGATATTCATCATCATTGTAATGATGTAATCGCGTCAAGATCGCTAATTTAGCCTGATAAAAAAGCCAGGTTTCCGAGTTAGCGGTAGGGATACAACCATCGTTATAAAGAATAATTCGCCTCGGATCAGGATCACCTTTAAAGGAGATTACTGCCGCTTTTTTGGGTGTAATTCTGATATTGAAAAGTACAGGGTACTCTTCATAGTAGACAAATGATCTGCCGCTAAAACCAACTGGCTTGTAGTTTCGATTGAGTAGTGCGTAGCGACCGCATGGCTGCAAATCTAGGCAATATGGCATGGCGAGGGTACGTATATTAGCTGACATTTCTAAGCCCTCCATTGCGAAGCTCTAGGGCATCAGCTTCTTCCGATGGGTGGTATTCCAATTGGATACCATCCCAAACTAACCAACCTCCCAGAGAGAGACCTGCTCTAAGGCGGTAAAGGTTCACCACCTCAGTATCAGGAAGTCCTAGTGCTATTGTATTGGGGGAGGAGAGATACCAATGGGCGCGGCCATGTTGCTGATCAACAATAGGGTTAAATGAGTCAGAACTTATAGCTAGAAACGCTGCTTCACCCGTTGGCCATAGAAACAAAAGCAACTCATAACCAGGGATAGGACAGCCCATATCAAATGTCTCCATGATAGAGCTGAGGAAGAGTTTCCGGTCTTCAGGGCTTAGATTTGAATTCGAAAGAAGTATTTTATGCTCAAACTCAGCGCTTTCTGTTTTCCGATAGCTTCGAGCAAATTCAGCTACTTGCTGGTGTGTGTAGGGAGAGGAAGCACGAAAAGTCATTACTTGCCTCCCGCACGAGAAATAGCAATACGATCCTGTATCCATTGACGTACCTCTGAAGAGAGCCAACCGCTGGCGCGCTCACCAAGTTTGATAGGGGTGGGGAATTCGCCTTTTTTCACCAGGGCATAGATATAAGTCTTCTTGAGCCCAGTCTGTCGCTCTACCTCTGGCAGGCGCAAAATAGGGTCGCTCGGCGGGCTAGGTAAAACATCCGGCATTTGGGGATGAGTATTTGAGAGGGGCATATTCAGTCTCCTTTAACAAACCACAGTGAACGTCTGTGGCGGTGAGGAGATTGAATCAATGAAAGGAAAGCCGAGATATCCGCTTACCGGTTAAAGATTCTTTCTACCGGTTCAAAGAATCTTTTTACCGGTAGAAAGATAAATTAGACAGCATTACCAATTGCAGTACGGTTCCTTGTTGTTTCGGATTTTACCGATTTCCTGCTCAAGAAACTTCTTAGCGGCATCATCATCCTTCCACTGAGAGCCATCAGCCGATGTTCGCCTCTCCTTAGCTTCTTGAAGATACTTATATGCAACTTTGCTCGCAGTTCCATAGCTTTGGCTAAGCTTTTCACGAATATCAAATAGCCACTTTCGAATACTTGATGTCCACCGATCGCGCTTTTCTCTTCGGCTCCGCTGATCATCGCTGAGTACCTGCCCGGCTTTATGCTCACCTTGAAATTTTACGGCCTGGCGAATAAAACCTTCAGCCTCAGCTAAACAATGGTCGATCCATTTCCTGTCTTCTCGCATTATTGGCTGAGCGTCACATTCAAGAGCATCAAGCAAATCAAGGCCCTTATGAGCCCATATGATCGCATAGAGGGAATATATCTCAGCATCTGTAACTCGCTCATCCAACACTGGGAAAGGCCGACAAATCTTTCGAGCAAAAGGTAAGACAAACTTCGGGTCTATCTGACTCTCCAAGAGATTCATAGGGCTTTCGTCAGTAGCAAAAGCAGCGGGTTTCCAATCATTTCCAAGGCGTTCTGCCTGTTGAAATACAGCATCTCTACAATGTTTTAATTGACGGGCCTGCATCTTTTTCCACTCTTCGATGCTATCCGTCTGCCCCCAGATTTTTCTTCCTTGCTGAATTATTGAAACGAGCCGGCCTGCTTTTGAGGATGGGGACATATCTTCTAATCTGGGCCATGGGCCGGCTAAAGGATCGAAATCAGTCCGCCCTAACTTTGGATTTGAGTGAGTAGGAGCCCTATGAGTAAGGCTCGCCCCAAGCTCCATTGCATAGAGTATCGCTTCTTCATAGTCACGATTCTTAAAGGCCGCTTCAAAACACGCCCCAGTAGCAAGTATATGTAGCACCCGAAGAGGCGAGTCTATCTCGTTCGCTGCATTATCCTTTTTGACTTGATTAACAAGCTCGAAAAATGAATTTGGGGCTAAAGTGCTTGTTTTCCCTTCATTGGCAATTAATCCCTCACTTTGAAGAGAGGAGGAAATCTGCCCTCTAAGCTGGGCAAGGAAATCTTTCAAGTTTTCTTCCGGTGCCCGAGTATTTCCTTCAAACCGCTTCAGAGCTGTTTCAATACTCATTACAAGCTTATCGGTCTCAATAATTCGTAGTGAATCATCCATAACTGTATCCCTACTGAACCCACAATGAGCGAGCTACGTTAAAAATTGCCTCAACCTAACATCCAGCCTTCGAAGGAAAGCTCTAACTTTGCTGTGCAAATATCGGTACTACCTTTCCACTTCCCCGCATCTCATCAAGGTAATTTGCCCACCACTGCATCATCTCTTTTCGCTCATCCATATAACGAGCGTGGTGGGTATATGCAGCACGTACCCCATTCCTTTCCATGTGGGAGAGTTGCCTCTCAATAGCATCAGGATTGAAGCCAGTCTCATTTAAGATTGAGGAAGCTGTAGCGCGGAAGCCATGGGGGTTTGCTTTACTTCTTCCTTCCTGGGAACCATCCCAGCCCATTTTAAAAATTGCCTTACGCATAGTGTTATCGGACATGGGCCGGGCCCTTTCGCGCTCAGAGGGAAAAAGTAGAGAGTACTGGCCAGTTAAAGACTTCAACTCTTCAAGTGCAGAAAGTGCTTGTGAAGACAGCGGCACAATATGATCCGTGCCCATCTTCATACGATCACCAGGGATACGCCATAGAGCAGATTCAAAGTCGAACTCTTCCCAACGTGCACAACGCAATTCGCCAGGTCTAACAAAGGTGAGTATCAGTAACTGAATAGCAAGCTTGGTTAATATCCGGCCCCGCTTTTGGTAGAGGTCTAACTCTTTCAGGAAACCAGGTAACTCTTCTCGTGGGAGGGAAGCCCGATGATTACTTTTTCGGCTACGCAAAATACCCGTTAACTCAATCGCTGGATTGTGAGTAAGTTTGCCAACCTGAACGGCATAGCGACAAACCCGGCGAATATCCTGTAAAACCCGTTGCGCAACATCCATAGCATCCCGCTCCTCAATATCGCGGACAATGGCTATTACATCTTGGGGATGAAGATCGGCAATGGGCCTTTGGCCAATTCGAGGGAAGGTATTATCTCGTAACCTAGTCCATACACGGTTGGCATGGTCCTCTGTCCAGGTTCCTTTCTGGTGGTTCCACCACTCTTCAGCAACAGCAGCAAAACTCAGGTCAATATTGACTCTGGCTTGGTGCTTCTCAACTCGTTTCTGTGCTGAAGGGTCGCGGTCCTCTGCTAGCAGCTGTTTTGCTTCAGCTACTTTTTGCCTCGCCTGTTTGAGACTTACAGAGGGGTAAACTCCCAAGGCCAGCGTTTTCTGCCTTCCTTTGAATCGGTACTTTAGCCGCCAATACTTGGAACCATTGGGTTTGATCAATAGGCGTAATCCCTGCTGATCTGTAAGCCACTGATCCTTGTCGCTTGGTTTGGCCTGTTTGATTTGTGTATCTGTAAGGGCCATTGGTGGTGCTACCTGTTTCTAAATTGAACCGAGGTAGCACCAAATGTAGCACCAGATAGCACCGGATGACAATGAACTAGAGCGGAGGACTATGTAACGTCCAGATAGCAAAAAGCCCCGATTTACGGGGCTTTCTGGATGATTCCGAACTTCTTCGGATCTTGATGTGGTGCCCAGGGCGGGACTTGAACCCGCACGAGCATAGCTCACTACCCCCTCAAGATAGCGTGTCTACCAATTCCACCACCTGGGCTTAAATCTTACTGTTGTTCGTCACTTTCCTGATCAGCTGCAGGCTCATCTGAGCCGCTGTCAGTGGGAGCCTGGGGAACATCACCGGCTTCCAGGTCTGCTTCAAGTTGCGGGATATCACTCTCGATCTCGGGCAACTCTGTAGCAGGGGCACCCTGCTCTATTACAGCAGGTACTTGTGGCAAGTTGGCATCGACATTAGTGCCGGCGCCCTGACTAGCCAAAAAGGCCAGCCCCAAACTGGTGACGAAGAATACCGTCGCAAAAATTGCTGTCAAGCGGGAAAAGAAATTTCCGCTGCCCTGGCTACCAAATACGGTCTGGGATGCGCCCGCACCGAAGGAAGCGCCAGCTTCAGCACCTTTACCCTGCTGCAGCAAAATCAAGCCGATAATGCTCAGCGCGGTCAGAACGTGTACAACTAAAACCAATTTTTCCATTTTCTGGAAACTCTCTGCCGGGGTTGAACCAACCCGTTATTCAGTATTCCCTAACCCACCCGCTGTACTTTAAACAGCAGCGCGGCAAATTGCGGCGAATTCCTTCGCATCAAGCGAAGCCCCACCAACAAGGGCACCGTCAATATCAACCTGCGCAAAAAGTGCGCTGGCATTAGCGGATTTTACACTACCGCCATATAAAATTTGTACTTCGGCACCAATATCTCCGAGCTGAGCACGGATAAATTCATGCACGCTTTGCGCCTCCTCAGGAGTCGCAGTCTTTCCTGTACCTATTGCCCAAACAGGCTCATAGGCCACAACAGCGTCTTTCCAAGCGCTGGAGTCTATACGATTTCTCACTGCTGCCATCTGCTCGGCAACCACTTCGAGGGTACGCCCCTGTTCCCGCTCTTCGAGGGTTTCACCCACGCACAAGATCGGGATTAGGCCAGCCGCCTGAGCTGCAACAAATTTTCCTGCTACCAGTTCATTACTCTCTAAGTAGAGACTGCGACGCTCTGAGTGACCGACAATCACATAGTGAGTATTCCAGTCGAGCAGCATACCTGCTGAAACTTCACCGGTAAAAGCCCCTGCGGGCTCCTGGCTTAAGTTTTGCCCACCAACCACAAATCCACCTTTGTCCTGCGCTGCCTGTGCAGCCAGGGAGAGGTAGGGGAAAGGCGGACATACAACCACACCAGAAATCACTCCCTCCAGGTCGAGGTCAGTGAAAAAACGCTCGGCAAACTCTCGGCTGCCATTCATTTTCCAGTTAGCTGCTACCAGCGGTGTTCGCATGTGTGCTCCTTCAAGGGGCGCAAATCTTAGCGACATTGCCGCCAACATACAACCAAAAATATACGACTTTATTTGGAGTCAAATGCAGTCCGGCTTACCAAGTTCCCGATGAACCCGGGTCAGCTATTGCCTACCCGCTCAACCACAGTGGAAATCTGTTGTGCCAGTTGCTCGACCAGAGCGCTGTCGCGCCCTTCAACCATCACACGAATTAACGGCTCAGTACCAGATGGGCGCAACAAAACACGCCCGCTGTCAGCGAGTTGACTCTCGGCCTCACTGACAGCTGCCATCACATCCTGGTGCTCAAGCACACCATCCCTATGCCCAAGTCGCACATTAATCATGTGCTGGGGTAGCATTGTCATACGCTTCTTGAGTTGATGCAAAGGTTCATCAAATTCGCACAGGGCTCTCAGCACCTGGAGCGCAGCAACGATACCATCTCCAGTGGTGGAGGCGTCAGCACAGATAATATGGCCGGAAGACTCTCCGCCGAGCATCCAGTCATTTGCAGACATTCTCTCCAGAACATAGCGATCACCAACTTTGGCTCGCTCAAATGGGATATTGCGCTCTCTCAATGCCAGCTCGAAGCCATAATTGCTCATCAGCGTGCCGACCACACCTTTACAGCCACCGAGAAACTCTTGCTGATGCAAACCGATAATAAAGAGCAGCTGATCGCCATCAACAAGTTCGCCATTGCTATCCACAAACAGCACTCGATCACCATCGCCATCAAATGCAATACCCAGGTCCGCGCCCTGCTCAATAACCGCTTGCTGCAACTGTTGCGGTTTGGTGGAGCCGCACTCCAGGTTGATATTCATCCCATCTGGACTGACTCCCAAGGCTGTGACCTCAGCCCCTAACTCGCGGAATACTTTGGGGGCAATATGGTATGTGGCCCCATTGGCACAGTCCAATACGACTTTGAGCCCATCCAGGGAGAAGTTCCAAGGGGTAGAGGCCTTGCTGAATTCGATATAGCGTGCAGCCGCATCATCGATACGGTGGGCCTTGCCTAGATCCACCGAAGTCTCCATAGGCAAATTCAGCGCCGCTTCTATTTCCAACTCAACTTGGTCGGGTAGCTTGCTGCCCTCAGCACTAAAAAATTTAATGCCGTTATCGTGATAGGGATTATGAGAGGCACTGATCACAATACCTGCCCGCGCATGAAAGGTGCGAGTCAGGTAGGCAATTGCAGGGGTTGGCATGGGGCCAAGCAGTCCTACATCTACGCCGGCATTAATCAAACCTGCCTCCAGGGCGGCCTCAAACATATAACCAGAGACCCGGGTATCCTTACCTATCAGGATGCGAGGCCTCCCAGGACGATTTCCCCCAGCCTTTTTCCCCAGCACTTTGCCTGCTGCATATCCCAGTCGCAGCATAAAATCCGGAGTAATAGCACCTTCGCCTACACGCCCACGAATACCGTCAGTGCCAAAAAATTTTCTTTCCATAACTCTTCCCAGTAACGTTTTACACCGCTTATTTTCATTTTGTGAAAATGCAGGAGTCTCCCAGCGGCTCGGGATAACTGCTACAGGAGAATTAGTTAGTTATCGCAATCAATCATTTGTCGCAAACGCAAGACATCAACCGTCTCTGCAACATCATGGGCCCGCAGGATGCTTGCTCCACGTTGCGCGGCCATCATGGCCAGCGCCAGGCTCCCAGACAATCTCTCACCCACTTCACGTTGTAACAGTCGCCCAATCATAGACTTGCGTGATAATCCTGCCAATATAGGCATATTGAAAGAGGCCAGCTGCGACAAACCACGCAACAACGCCAGGTTATGCTCATCTGTCTTGCCGAAGCCGAAGCCCGGATCGAGGATCAATCGCTCGCGCGCAATTCCCTGTCCCTCGCACGCTGCGACTCTCTGCTCCAGGTAAGCAGCCACTTCTTCCACCACATTCATATAGGAGGGCGCTTTCTGCATGCTGCCTGGCTGCCCTTGCATATGCATCAGACAAACGGGTAATCCCGTTTGCTCAGCAGCCTCCAAGGCACCTGGACGTTCCAGGGCGCGGACATCATTAATCAGGCCAGCTCCTGCCGCTGCCGCAATATGCATTACAGCCGGGGAGCTGGTATCGACAGAGACAATCGCCCCAAAGTTCGAGCAGATAGCTTCCACTACCGGGATAACGCGGTCCAGCTCCTCCTGCTCCGATACCGGACACGCCCCAGGGCGGGTGGATTCGCCACCTACATCGAGTATCGCGGCACCTTCGCCCAACATCTGCTCAGCTCGGCGCAGAACCAGAGATAAGTCCAGGCTTCCCGCAGCATAGTAACTGCCGCCATCCGAGAAAGAGTCCGGTGTCGTGTTCAAAACCCCCATCACAACAGGCTGAGACAGATCCAGAGGTTGTTTTCCACAGGTAATTTTCATGTGCAGCAATAAAAAAACGGAATGTCAGGACGGAATAAGCGAGAGCCTTATCACCGACCGGGCATTCCGTTTGTTATGTCCTAGTAATCCTTTTTTAGAGCTCAGTGCTCATTCAGTGGGCCGCCCACGGTGTTACTCTTGTCGGCTTCGGTAGAAGTTTCATTTGTCTCGGTATCAGTTTCGCCTGTGGAGCTGTTACCACCGGAGCCAAAATTATTGTCCTGCCAGTCTTTAGGCTGACGAACCTTACGTCTCGCCATCAGGTCATCAACCTGCTCGGCATCCAGGGTTTCATACTCCATCAGCGCATCTTTCATCGCCTCAAGAATATCCCTGTTTTCCTCCAGCAGCTTGCTGGCACGGTCATAGCAGTTATCGATGATACGGCGCACTTCTGCTTCGATCTCATAAGTGGTCTTACCAGACACCGGGTTACCCTGTCCGGGCTGTCCACTCTCATCCTCACCGTAATGTAACGGGCCCAACTTCTCCGACAGCCCCCATTTGGCCACCATATTGCGTGCCAGATCGGTAGCTCGCTCAATATCGTTGGAGGCTCCAGTGGTGACTCCATCAATGCCCAAGGTCATTTCCTCGGCAATACGACCACCAAACAGGGAGCACAGCTGCGATTCAATCGCACGCTTGGAAATACTGTACTTGTCTTCCTCCGGCAGGAACTGGGTAACACCAAGGGCGCGACCACGAGGAATAATGGTCACTTTATGCACTGGATCGTGTTCCGGCACCAAGCGGCCGATAATCGCGTGACCCGCTTCGTGATAGGCAGTATTCACCTTTTCCTTTTCATTCATGACCATGGACTTACGTTCCGCACCCATCATGATCTTGTCACGGGCACGTTCAAACTCTTCCATGGTAACGGTGCGCCGATTAGCGCGTGCTGCAAATAAGGCCGCCTCATTTACCAGGTTGGCCAGATCGGCACCGGAGAAACCGGGTGTTCCACGGGCAATAGTTTGGGCGTTAATTTTATCGTCCAGGGGCACCTTGCGCATGTGCACCTTAAGGATCTGCTCACGCCCACGAATATCCGGCAAGCCGACAAACACTTGACGGTCAAAACGACCAGGACGCAAAAGGGCATGGTCGAGAACATCCGGGCGGTTGGTGGCGGCAATTACAATCACCCCTTCATTGCCCTCAAAACCGTCCATTTCCACCAGTAGCTGGTTCAGCGTCTGTTCGCGCTCATCGTGACCACCGCCCACACCGGCACCCCGGTGACGGCCAACGGCGTCAATCTCGTCGATAAAGATAATGCAGGGAGCCTGTTTTTTGGCTTGCTCAAACATATCACGCACGCGGGAAGCACCCACACCAACAAACATCTCTACAAAATCAGAACCTGAGATAGAGAAGAAGGGCACCTTTGCTTCACCGGCAATGGCCTTGGCCAGCAGGGTCTTACCGGTGCCGGGAGGTCCACACATCAGCACACCGCGGGGAATATTACCTCCCAGACGCTGGAACTTGGTGGGGTCTCGCAGAAACTCTACCAGTTCCTGCACCTCTTCCTTAGCTTCATCCACACCTGCAACATCGGCAAAGGTGGTCTTGATCTGGTCTTCACCCAGCAGGCGCGCCTTGCTCTTGCCAAATGCCATGGGCCCGGATCGCCCTCCGGCACCGCCCTGCATCTGGCGCATAAAGAACATAAACACGGCGATGATGATCAGGATTGGGAAGCTGGCCACCAGCAGTTGCTGCCAGATACTGGGGGACTCCGGCTCACGACCAACGAACTGCACATTGCTGCGCACCAGTTCGTTAGTGAGTTCATCATCAATTATTTGTGGCTGGATAGTCTTAAAGCGGTTGCCATCCGCCTTCTCCCCGGTGATCACCAGGCCATCTACAACCACACTCTTTATCTGGCCCGACTGCACATCCTGAACAAAGTCGGAATAGCTGAGAGCCTCATCCCGTGACTGCGGTTTGAAATTCTGAAATACCATCAGCAGCACCGCCGCGATGATTAACCACAGTACAAGGTTCTTTGCCATATCATTCAAAGGGATAGCCCTCTCGCTTTCGCACTCAAAATCCGTTCATCCGGCAACGCCGGTCGCACCTATACTGGTTCAAACCAGTATAGGTGCGGGGGTCAACAGCCCTGCCCCCGATCTTGGTATCGCTTATACCATATCGGGCGCCCAGACCAGAAATACACCGCTAGCCTTAACTGCCCTTAAAGCCTCGCGCTACCAAGTAGACCTCGCGAGAGCGGGGTCTGGAAGCGCCGGGTTTACGGGTCACAACACTGTTGTAGCTACCGCGCAAATCGCGAATCAGCTCGTCAAAACCCTCGCCCTGGAACACCTTGGCAACAAAGGCCCCGCCCGGTTTCAGAACCTGGCGAGCCATATCCACAGCCAGTTCCACCAAATACATGGAGGCGGGCTGATCCACATCGCGTATTCCACTCATATTGGGGGCCATATCTGAAATCACAAGGTCTGCCAGATCATCACCTAAGTGTTGCAGCAGCTCATTGAGCACTGACTCCTCGGTAAAGTCGCCCTGTACAAAGTCCACTCCCGCCAAAGGGTCCATAGGCAATATGTCAGACGCCAAAACCCGGCCTTTGTGCCCCACCAGCTCCATTGCGACCTGGGACCAGCCACCCGGCGCCGCCCCCAGGTCGACAACAGTCATGCCTGGTTTGAACAAGCGGTCCTTATTTTGGAGCTCCTGCAGCTTGTAGCTGGCACGGGAGCGGTAGCCCTCTTTTTGAGACTGTTTGACGTATTGGTCATTAAAATGTTCACGCAACCAGCGGTGGCTGCTCTTAGATCGGCCCATCAGGTACAATGCCTACAATCACTACAGCTTAATTATAAGAGCGGCCACAGACCGCGAATGTCCCAAACGTCCGCTGGCGACAATCGAGGTCTGTGGCCGCTCCCACATCGATATCCACAAAGTGGTAATGGAGTATTGTATGCCTTTAACCGCCGACCGCAAAAAAGCTCTTCGCTCTCTCGGTCACAATCTGAAACCTGTCGTGACCGTAGCTGGCAATGGGCTGAGCGAGGGCGTGATGGAAGAACTGGAGCGAGCACTTGAAGACCACGAGCTGATCAAGGTCAAATTAATGATTGCCGACCGCGAAGTTCGTCACCAGATTGTGGGGGAACTCTGTAAGAAATCCTCCTCGGAACTGGTGCAAGAGATTGGCAAGATTGCATTGATTTACCGTGCGGCGCAGAAGCCCGACATCAAGAAGTCAAACTTATTGCGTTGAGAAAATAGGGGAGCGGTTTTATCCCCTCCCCATAAGTCCAATTCTCAGTCTTGGCCTGCTGGAACACACTTGGCCTCCAGCGCCCAGCGCGGCCCATCTGGCAATCGCGCCAACCAGCAGCGATCCCCCTCCCAAAAAAGCTTAAACTTTATTGGTCGCCCCATATCACGGCCAATGAGCCTCATCTGGCGCGGCGTCTTGTCAAAAACCAACAGGCTATTTTCTAAAAACACATTGGGACTGAGATGAATTTCTATCCCTCCCATTGCCTCAGAAACAACCCGCTGCACTTCACTGCGGGACTGAGGTTCCGAATCGGCGAGTAGCGCGGGTTGTAGCAGCTCTAAAGATGTCTGTTGAGCTCCACAACCAGCCCCCATCATGGCCATAAAAATTAAGCTGATCTTTGTAAGCACCTTCACTCTTATTTCACCATTATCCGGCTACTGCGATATATTGGTTTCGGAATGCGTACATTTGGTTCAAGACCCTGCTCACTTATACCCGAGTCGGAAAAAGCCTTAATCTCAAAGCTTCCACACTCTCCAGTCTCGATATAGTTTAGAGCCGTGGCAAAACGTGCTTCATTGGTTTCACCCAATAAATGATTAAAGTCATCACCCACTTCACAGCCAGGCAATTCCGCTCCGGTATGGGACGTACCGCCAGGGAAAAAGCCATCAGTATACTCGCCAAAACCTTTGGCATTTGAACCGGCAAACTGAATTGTAAAATAGGTAGTACCGCAATTATCAAGATCGTAAAAACCATAGGGCTTGCCACAGGTGGCTCCACCAATCTGAATAACCTCAATATCTATTCCACGTAACCCATTGATAATGGCTTCACTGGAGGAGCAGGTATTTCCGCCAGTCAAAACAAAAAGACGTGTCAAGTTGAGAGTTGGCAACGACTCGCCCTCTAGAGAATCATCTGTAATACCTACCGCGGTGGTATGAAAGGGGGTTGGTGCAACTGATTCTCCAGTAACCGGGTTTATCTCCGGATGCTTATCATTAAAGCGTATATTTTCAAAGGGCTGACCGACACTCACATCGCCAGCAATCATATAGGCCAGCTCTGCAGCAAGATCCAAATAACCACCCCGGTTGTAACGAAGATCCAAAACAAGCTCATCAATATTTTGAGGCACAAGATCTCTAACTTCAGTGATCAACTGACCTTCCGCTCTGCCGAGATGGTCATTAAACAGGATATAGCCTACTTTGCGACCAGAATTTGTAGTCTCAACCTTAACGTGCTGTACAGGATCTGACTCAACCAATTTTGAGGCTAAGGTGACCTCTACAGTTTCAGTAGCACCTAGAGGCAAAATTTCGAATGTATGAACCTCATCAGGCTCGGACGGCCACATACCATTATTTAACGTGTCGACATCCTCACCATAAGCCAAGTCGATACCATCCACGCTGATAACCTTTGCACCACGAGTAATTGTATTCGGCAAATTTTCATCATCTTCAATATCTAGATAAGCGACAACAGCTTCACGTGGCAATTCATCTGGTGCAGACAGCAACCCCCACTGGATTCCGTATCCGATCTCTTTTTCTGATCGTAACATTTCAGTAGATTCGGAAAAATGAAAACGATCTTTGGCGCTGCCTGAAGGGGTTGTAGCATTTGTTTTCAATAGCTCAAAGTAAGCGATAGAATCTGTAAAGCCAGAGGGGTCCCTATCTTCAATTTCGTCATACCAAAGATAGAGTTCATTACTCATTGAACGCAGCCAGTTATTTTCATCTTCCCGCGTTCCCAGCCGATCAATAAATAATTCACCGGTGTCTGGATCAATACCACTTCTTGGTGAAACACATCTGCCCATAAAGGTCGAAGACGGCAAAAAATTATCCTTTACCCATGAACCCTGAGTATCATCTACAGAAGCATCATCACTACCGCCACCGGAACCACAAGCTGCAAGAGCAATTACGCCAATGGTAATCAGCCCCTGTAGCATAAGTTTGTCAAAACGGGTCCCCATCCCCCATCTCCTTTATTTTTTGTTAAATACTGTAAAGGTGTGGAGGTTACCACTATTGAAAAATGCTTGCGATAGTCAAAGAAGCTTGAAAAGTCCTACTTCCAACACACAACAATCGGGCCTGTAACGCCTGATACCAATTTGGTATAAACGCCCCAGGCCCGTATTGTGAAGCTACCAAAAGATTGGTCATCAAGCACAATTAATTACTCGCCAACCTTCCCAAGCACTCCCTGAAGGCTATCCTTGGCATCTCCAAACAGCATACGTGCGTTTTCCTTATAAAACAGAGGATTGGCAACACCCGCATAGCCAGAGGCCATGGAACGCTTAAGTACCACTACCTTGCGGGCTTTCCAAACTTCAAGAACAGGCATGCCGGCAATGGGCGAGTTAGGCTTTTCTACAGCATCAGGGTTTACTGTATCGTTCGCACCTATAACCAGAACCAGATCTGTATTGGGGAAATCCGGATTGATTTCATCCATCTCCATTACTATGTCATAGGGCACATTAGCCTCTGCGAGTAAAACGTTCATATGTCCGGGGAGGCGCCCCGCTACCGGGTGGATACCAAAACGTACCGTTTTACCCATCTTTCGCAGACGATCAGTCAGGTCACTAACGGCTTGCTGAGCATGGGCAACGGCCATACCAAATCCCGGTACGATGATAATGCTATCGGCCGCATTGAGATCATCCGCAAGTTCCTGTTGATCTATGGCGATAACCTCGCCATCAACTTCCTCATCAGAGACCTCACCACCATCGGAACCGAAACCACCGAGAATCACACTGATAAAAGATCGATTCATACCGCGGCACATAATATAACTAAGGATGGCACCGGAAGAGCCCACTAGGGCACCAACAACTATCAACAGATCATTGCCCAGCATAAATCCGGTTGCCGCAGCAGCCCAACCGGAATAGCTGTTGAGCATTGAAATGACCACTGGCATATCAGCACCGCCAATAGCGGCTACAAGGTGAATACCTAATAGCAGCGCAATCGCCGTCATCAGTAGCAGATTGATAACCGTACCAGCGTGCACATCTGCGGGTACGAATAATACGCCCAATACAATACAGGCCAGAATAGCAATCAGGTTCAACCAGTGACGCGCGGGCAACATTAGAGGTTTACCCGAAACAAGTCCCTGCAATTTACAAAAGGCAACCAGGGAACCGGTGAGAGTAATTGCCCCAATAAAAACCCCGAGATAAATCTCAGTACTGTGCACAACATGAGCTGCACCATGCAGCGTGATACGTGGATCGAGGAAACCGCCCCAACCGATCAAAACCGCTGCGAGACCGACAAAGCTGTGCAGCAGCGCCACCATTTGTGGCATCTGGGTCATGGCGACACGTTTGGCCAGTGACAACCCGATCACTGCACCAACAACCATGGCTATAGCCACCATCCAATAGGCTCCGGCAGCCACACCCGCGATTGTAGCGACTATGGCAACAGCCATACCCACCATGCCGTAGATATTTCCCCTGCGTGCAGTCTCATGGCTTGACAGGCCACCGAGGCTCAAAATAAACATCACCGCAGAGAAGAGATAGGCCATTGCAATCATACCGTTCATCACACACTTCTCCTTTAGCGGCGAAACATTTTCAGCATGCGGTAGGTTACAAAGAAACCACCGAATACATTAATACTGGCTACCAGCACCCCGACAAAAGCGAGCAGGGTCACCAACCCGGAACCGGTTACCCCCAGCTGCACCAGTGCACCCACAATTACAATCCCGGATATAGCATTGGTCACACTCATCAATGGTGTGTGCAGCGCATGGGTGACATTCCAGATCACCTGCCAGCCGATAAAAACTGCCAACACAAATACCGTAAAATGAGAAACGAAATCTGGCGGCGCAACCCGTCCCAACCAGAGAAGCAAAACCGCAGCGATGGCCCAAAAAACAAAAATTGACAGGGGAGACTTCCGCTTTTCAGCCTTCTTCTCAACAATAACTTTGGCTTGCTCAGCAACCTTACTATCAGTTTTTGGCTGCACAGAAATTTTAGGTGCAGGTGGCGGCCAGGTGACTTCCCCGGATTTAACCACTGTTGCACCGCGAATCACTTCATCATCAAAGTTCAGGTCCACCTCTCCATCTTTTTTCGGGGTCAACTCTCCGAGCAAATGGGCTAAATTGGTGGAATACAACCTTGAGGACTGAGTGGCTGCACGGCTCGGTAGATTGGTATAACCAATAATAGTGACACCACTATGCTCAACCTTTTCATTCGGTACCGTATAATCACAGTTCCCACCCATTTCCGCTGCCAGGTCCACCACTACCGCTCCTTTCGGCATACTGTCAACCATATCGGAAAGCCACAGTTTAGGGGCTGGCTTACCAGGAATCAGAGCTGTGGTAATAACAATATCCACTTCTTTGGCTTGAGCGCGAAACAACGCCATTTCCGCCTCGATAAACTCCTTGGACATTTCTTTGGCGTATCCACCGGAGCCGGAACCCTCTTCCTCTATTTCCACGGTGAGAAATTCCGCTCCCATGGATTCCACCTGCTCGCGTACTTCCGCACGAGTATCAAAGGCCCGCACAATTGCACCCATACTTTTAGCGGTACCAATTGCAGAGAGGCCAGCCACACCAGCACCAATTACAAGTACTTTTGCGGGTGGGATTTTTCCGGCAGCGGTAATCTGCCCAGTAAAGAAACGGCCAAAGTTATGCGCGGCTTCTATTACCGCGCGATAACCGGCGATATTGGCCATGGAGCTGAGTGCATCCATCTTTTGTGCGCGAGAGATTCTGGGTACGGATTCAACCGCTAACGCATTGATTTTCCGTTCAGCAAGTTTTTGCAGAAGCTCGGCATTTTGTGCCGGTTTCAGAAAGGCAATCAGCGTGGTTCCTTCAGGAATAAGTGCCAACTCTGGGTCAGTGGGGGCTTGTACTTTCAGCACTACCCCCGCGTCAGCCAGGCACTTTTGTATATCCTCATGAATTTCTGCACCGGCTTCAGCATAAGCTTCATCGGTAAAGCGGGCCTTTTCACCAGCCCCCCTCTCCACCGCTACGGAAAACCCCAAATCGCGTAAACGTTTTACACTATCGGGAGTTCCCGCAACACGTGCCTCCCCCTCCGCGGTCTCTCTCGGTATGGCTATTATCACCGCCCTGCCCCTCTTAGTTTGTATTATGAACTTACAGCTACATCTACCTCGAAAAGTATTGGATTGCCCAATTTATAGACAGATCGAGTGTAAACGCCGTAACGGGGGATGAAAAGAGGAAGAGCCTGATAGTGGTAATTGGTGAAATTAATAAGACTATCTGTTCGGGTTGATATAGAGAGAGGGCCAATTGGAAAAAGGGTGAAATTTCTCAATTGCAATTTTATTTAACCCGTAGGACCATAAATTATCAAAAATACTACCCCTTAATAGTTGAACAAAAACTGCTCTATTAAAAGAGTTTTAATTCACTTGCTCGACTCCTATTTAGAGCTTGGCAGCCTAACCAATCACCTGGACCTCATCCCCAAAAGAGCAAAATAGCCTTTACTGACAATTTTTCATGGAAGAATTTTCATCCTGACAACCCCCCAAGGTATTCGATTTTTATCCAAACCCATCTTAATGGCGGGACAATCATCCTGAAAAGCAGGAAAGATAGTGACAGAAAGCCTTAAAGTATCTATTCATCGAAAGTAAATTTTCTAAAACCAAAAAAAATCACACTCACTTTCCAGTAATTTCCACAAAAGCCCCCCACTTGTGCAAAAAAAGCATTATCCGCAGAATATCGCACCAGGAAATAGCAGTGGAAATCCCCCACACTTCATGGAAATAGAAGAATATATTTTGTTTATCCCTCCTTGCGCACTTGGCATAACTATTGATTGACACTTGGAAAAGTGCCTGCAAATCATTAAATGAGTGCCGCAATAGACAGTGACTAATGTAAGCCCAGGTATCATGCTGGTCGATGACCATCCCGAGCGCTCTCAACAGGTTTGTGAGCGGCTACGTGCAGCCGGCTATACCGTTCTCGCCAATATCAATAGTGCTGAAGGTTTACTTTTCCAGGTAGAGAAATACCGCCCCGATGTCGTATTGATCGATATTGAATCTCCAGACAGGGACATCCTGGAAAGTCTGGCAATCGTCAATCGCGAGGCGCCTACACCTGTCGCCATGTTTTCCAGTCGTTGTAATGCAGAATTTATCAGCCGCGCAGTTGAGTCTGGGGTAAGCGCCTATATGGTCGAAGGCATTACAGCGGAGAGGGTGGCGCCAGCTATAGAAATTGCCATGGCGCAATTTAAGAATTTTCAGCAACTACGCAAATCTCTCGAGCGAACCAAACAACAGTTAACAGACCGAAAAACCATTGAGCGGGCCAAAGGATTACTAATGGCCAAGAAAAAGCTCAATGAAGAAGATGCACATAAGATCCTGCGCAATCTTGCAATGAGTACCAACTCCACCATCCGCACAGTAGCAGAACAAATTATTCACCATTTCCAGAGCGAGCAATAAATTACCGATGTCACCATCTCTACGCCCGGAAAAAAGCTCCATTAATTTACTCTACCTGCGCCTGACTGACAGTGCGCCCCTGATTGTCGCCAAGGAAAAAGGCTACTTTCAACTGTTTGGCCTGGATGTACAGCTGCAAAGGGAAACCTCCTGGGCAACACTGCGCGACAAGCTGATCGGAGGTAAAGCCGACGCGGCCGCCATGCTTGCACCCATGCCTCTGACTCTCACGCAGGCCCTACCCAATTGCCATGAGCAGTTACTGAGTGGGCTTATTCTCAGTTCCAATGGTAATGCCATTACCCTCTCGGAAGACCTATTCCGGCGCTTGCAAAATTATAGTGAAGGCGAGTCACAAGCTGATATTGCCGCAGCACTCAAACAATACCTGCAGGAGAACCCTGCCTCCACACCGGTGCGGCTTGCCAGCGTTTACCCTTTTTCCAGCCACAGTCTGCAGCTACGACACTGGCTGCGCTCAGCCAACATAGACCCTGACAGAGATATACAGCTAATAGTGCTGCCTCCGGAGCAGATGCTGGAAAATTTACACAATGGCACCATTGACGGCTGCTGCGTGGGAGAACCCTGGAACACCCTCGCCGCTCACAAAGGTACCGGTGTGATTACTGCTGCCTGCAATAGCCTGCTTCCAGCAATGCCGGAAAAAGTCCTCGCGGTTACTGAAAACTGGCACCAAAATCATCCTTCGACTCACCTTGCCCTGCGTGCAGCCCTATTGCAAGCCTGTACCTGGCTCGCTGCACGTGGAAATCGGCGCATCGCCGCCAGCCTGCTATCGCAGAAACAATATCTGGACCTGCCGGAGACCCTGCTACAGCTCTCCCTCAGCGACCAGACACTTTTGCGCAGGGGTTCAGCAATTATTGCCAACCCCGGGTGGCATCTCTTTGCCCATACAGATAACGACACTGGTCGCCCCTGCGCAGTTAAAGCGAAACAACTGTTGGAAATGTGTGCGGATTTCAGCGGAATTTCAACCGGGGCAGAAAAGGCTTTTCGTGCGGACCTCTACCGGCAAACAGTGGACTTCCTGCTCGCACAAAAATAATGGCACATTAATTGAATGGAAATAATTCGATGATGCAATTGACTTCCCTCAGGCGCATCAGCGCGGTGAAGCAGTTGTTCGCCGAACATCTCGGGCAACGAAGTCCATCGTCTGCAGCCGACCGGCTGCAGCTGTGGGCTTTTTTTATGCCTGCGGAATTAGCAAACAAAGGAAATGCGCATGTCCAGTGATTCACTCAACTTATTCTCGTTCCGCGGGAAGATAAAAATACTTCACCTAACCTGGGTAGCTTTTTTTATCACCTTCTTTGCCTGGTTTAACCATGCTCCCCTGCTGATGGCCATCGCCAAGAGTCTCGCCTTGACCCCAGATCAGGTTAAAACCTTACTGATTTTAAACGTGGCCTTAACAATCCCCGCTCGAATTGTAATCGGGATGCTAACCGACAAATATGGGCCGCGCCTAACCTACTCCCTGCTACTTGCAATCGGCAGTGTGCCCTGCTTTATTTTCGCTCTGGCAGAAAATTTTGTGCAGGCAGCAATTGGTCGTTTCCTGCTCGGGTTTATTGGCGCTGGGTTTGTGGTCGGAATTCGCATGGTGTCGGAATGGTTTCCCGCCCGTCAGCTGGGTACCGCCGAGGGTATTTATGGGGGATGGGGCAACTTTGGCTCCGCCGCAGCAGCCATGTCCTTACCAACAATCGCATTATTCTTCGGTGGTGACGACGGGTGGCGTTATGCCATTGGCCTGACCGGGATTATTGCTCTGGTTTACAGCGTAATTTATTACGTCTCTGTTACCGATACCCCCAAAGGTTCGACTTACTTCAAGCCAAAAAAAATAGGGGCCATGGAAGTCACCAGCCCTGGGGATTTCATACTGCTACTGGTTATGAAGGTCCCCATGTACGCAGCACTGGCTTTGCTTACCTGGAAGTTATCCACTGGAGTGGCACTGATTTCCAACTTTACTGCCAATCTGATTTATAGCGGCTTGGTGCTGCTCTATCTGCTGGATGCACGCAAAACTTACAGCATTAACCGAGAAGTATTTCAAAACCCACCAGCACAGATGCACCGCTATAAATTCAAGCAGGTTGCAGTTTTGAACTTACTCTATTTCGCCACCTTTGGCTCCGAGCTGGCGGTGGTCTCTATGCTGCCCCTGTTTTTCTCTGAGACCTTTACCCTGGATCCGGTCAAAGCCGGTCTGTTGGGCTCCGCCTACGCATTTATGAACCTGATGTCGCGTCCTGCAGGTGGACTGATTAGCGATCGATGGGGTCGCAAATCTACGCTATTAATACTTACCGCCGGGTTAGCCTTAGGTTACTTCATCATGAGCCTGATTGATGCAGAGTGGCCTCTGTACCTGGCTGTGGCCGCCGCTATGGCATGCTCGTTTTTCGTGCAGGCTGGCGAGGGCGCTGTATTTGCTGTTGTGCCCCTGATCAAGCGCCGCCTTACCGGTCAGATTGCAGGTATGACCGGTGCCTACGGTAATGTGGGAGCGGTTTTCTACCTCACGGTATTGAGCATGGTGTCCTACCAAACTTTCTTCCTGGTAATCTGTGTCACAGCGCTGCTCGGTTTCGCCGCACTATTAATGTTGGAGGAACCAGAAGGACAAATGGCAGAAGTACTCCCTGACGGCAGCGTATCCATGATCGATGTCGCTTGATCACGATATGATGATTACAGTGGGACCGAGTCCCGCTGCAGCCGATAGTTCTCCAGGGAATAAACAAGAGGCCCTGCAACTATTCAGTGCCTCTTGTCCCGGACACCGCCAGCACAACGATGATGCCTGCGCGGTGCAGCTTTCCCAAGGTGCTGAGTTGCAGCAACACGGCAGTCTCGCTGCAGTGGCCGATGGTGTCGCCAATGCTGAGGCCGGCGGCGAGGCTGCACGGGCTGCAATCAATGGTTTTTTTTCCGATTATTACAGCACCCCTGAAACCTGGGCGACAAAGCATGCTGTCGCACGTGTACTGCATTCCCTTAACAGCTGGCTGTTTCGGCAAAGTGGCGGTAGCACGGAAATTCGGCGGGGGTGGCTGACCACTTTTTCAGCGGTTATTTTCAAAGGCACCAGCGCCCACTTGGTACATATCGGTGACTCACGTATTTATCGTCTGCGCAATGGCAGTTTGGAGTGCCTGACACACGATCATAGCCACACCCTTGGCCCCAGGCGCACTTTTCTCAGTCGCGCATTGGGAATGGATGCCCATATTGATGTGGACTACCGCTGTGAAGCTTTAAAAGCCGGTGATATTTTTCTGCTCAGCAGTGACGGGATCCATGACTTTCTGCCTGAAAGCACTATCATCGAGCGATTAGTAAATTTCTGTGAATCCACACCCCAGCAGTTGATCGATGCAGCTTTGCAGGCAGGCTCTACCGATAACTTGAGTGCTGTAATTTGCCGGGTAAATTCTGTAGGCCTGCCCCAATGCGATGAACTGGCGATGCGCAATCGCGAGCTGCCGTTCGCCCCTGACTTGCGCCCCGGACAACTACTCGACAATTTCCAGGTTCTGCAGGAGCTACATGCCAGCAGTCGAAGCCACCTATACTTGGCGCGGGACCAGGAAACTGACGCGCTGCGAGTAATAAAAACCCCCTCTGTAAATTTTTGTGATGATCCCCTATACATTGAACGCTTTATCGCTGAAGAATGGACCGGACGACGAGTTTCCCATCCCGGGGTTATTAAGGTGTTCGCCCCCAGCTGCGAGCGACGCTGCTTATATCATGTACTCGAATACATCGAAGGGCAGACACTGCGTCAGTGGATGCAATTAAACCTGCAGCCGCAGATTCCCGAGGTTAGGGAACTGCTCGGCCAACTGGTAAGTGCACTGCGCAGCCTGCAACGCATGGAAATCGTACACGGCGATCTAAAGCCGGAGAATATTATGATGCGCAATGATGGCCGTCTTGTGATTATTGACCTCGGCGGAGCCGACGGTCCCGGTCTAAGGGAGCAACTGCACCTTTCTGGCGAATGCGTCCCCGGCAGCAAGAACTATGCGGCACCGGAATTCTTTTTTGGTGATAGTGCCAGTCATCGCTCGGATATCTTTTCCCTTGGGGTTATCGCTTACGAATTACTCACTGGTAAATACCCCTACCCCGAACGTCTCGGCAGTAATCACTATCGCCTAAAAAATTATAGCCAGATGCGCTTTACCAGAGCTTCGGCATATCGAAGCGATATTCCTCACTGGATCGACAGCGCCCTGCAAAAAGCCTGTACTGCAGACCCCAAAAAACGTTACAGCGCCCTATCGGAATTTGTACGGGATCTGCAAATCCCCAATCCGGAATTTAAAGTACCCCACAAGCGCCCACTGCTGGAGCGCGACCCTCTACTGTGTTGGCAGTTGTTGGCCTTGGCCCTGCTGCTTTCTCACCTGCTCTATTTCATCTAGCCATAGCATACAAGTTTTGAATAAGCACTTTCACAGCGCAGAAAAAAGCTTTCATGCACTAATTTGTCGCAATTATCGTAAAAAATCAGACCAAAGTAGCGACATTCCCATTAATAAAATTGGCATGGAGTTTGAATGTATTTAATTACCAAAAAAGATATTCCCAACTTTGAGGCAACGGCGCCTGTACTCTTCGGCAGAAGAGGAGATGCCCTTGCTTTTTTACCTGGGCCCACCCCTGCCGAAAAAAAAGACTTGAGACGGCAGGAAAGGTAAATGACGGAAAATTCAGAAAAACAAAAGCTGGTTGTAATTGGCAATGGCATGGTCGGGCACCACTTTCTCGAGCAGCTGGCCAGTCATCAACAAGCCCCAGATTTTGAAGTTACCATCTTCTGTGCAGAACCGAGACCCGCTTATGACCGGGTTCACCTGTCCGAGTATTTTGCAGGTCGCAACGCGGAAGACTTGTCCATTGGTAACCTGGAGCAGTACCGGCAATGGGGCTTTAAAATCCTGCTCAATGATCAGGTTGTAGAAATCAATCGGGAATATAAAGCCGTTATTGCCGCCAGTGGTATCTCCGTTTCTTACGACCGACTTATTCTCGCCACGGGCTCTTATCCATTTGTACCGCCAATTCCCGGACACAAGCATGAGCGTTGCTTTGTCTACCGTACAGTAGAAGACCTCGATGCAATTCGCACCGTCGCGACCACAGCTGAGACTGGTGTCGTGGTTGGAGGTGGCCTGCTCGGCCTTGAGGCTGCCAATGCCCTGAAAACTCTGGGACTTAAGGCACATGTAGTGGAGTTCGCCCCGGGGTTGATGGCCACCCAGCTCGATGACGGTGGTTCAAAACTATTGCGCGATAAAATTGAAGCAATGGGAGTTGATGTGCATACCAGTACTGCCACCGAACTGATAGAGGAAGTCGATGGCCGCCTGCGCATGTACTTTAAGGGGGGAGGGAACTCGCCACCGACATGATTGTGTTCTCCGCCGGTATACGCCCACAGGATACACTAGCCAAATCCGCCGGCTTAAAAATTGGCGAGCGCGGCGGTATTGTTATTGATAGCAGCTGCCGTACCTCTGACCCCGATATTTTTGCCATTGGCGAGTGCGCCCTATACCAACAACGGATCTATGGCTTGGTCGCCCCTGGATATAGCATGGCGCGCACCGCAGTCGCGCAGCTGGTTGGAGAGGAAGAGAGCTTTAATGGTGCGGACATGAGCACCAAATTAAAACTTCTGGGTGTCCAGGTCGGCTCTATCGGTGATGCCCATGGGCGCAGTGAAGGCGCCGCTGCTATCACTTTCGTGGATGAGCAAAGCGGCATTTATAAGCGCATGATCACCGACAGCGAAGGGAAAAAGCTGCTCGGTGCCGTGATGGTTGGCAATACCGATGATTACGATACCCTGCTGCAGTACCACCTGAATGATATTGAACTTCCGGAAAACCCAGAGCAATTGATTTTACCCGCGACCGATGGCGCCACACCCACATTGGGGGCCTCTGCCCTACCCGCATCTGCCACTGTGTGCTCTTGTCACAATGTGAGTAAAGGCCAGATCGTCGACATTGTCGCTGGAGGTTGTCATACCCTGGCGGAAGTTAAAGACGCAACCAAGGCTTCCACCGGTTGCGGTGGCTGTGCAGCACTGCTGAAAAATATTGTTGACGAGGAACTGGCCGCGCTGGGCATGGAAGTAAATAACCACCTCTGTGCGCATTTTCCCTTCTCCCGCCAGGAGTTGTTTCACATCATTCAGGTGGAAGAGATTAAAACCTTCGATGAGCTATTGGATAAACACGGTTCCGGTCATGGCTGCGAAGTTTGCAAACCCACAGTAGCCTCAGTGCTCGCCTCTCTGTGGAATGAGCACATCCTGGAACAGACCCATGTCGGCTTGCAAGATACTAACGACACCTTTATGGCGAATATGCAGAAAAATGGCAGTTATTCAGTAGTGCCGCGTATTCCCGGTGGAGAGATCACTCCAGAAAAACTGATTGTGATTGGTGAGGTGGCCAAACGCTATAACCTTTATACAAAAATTACCGGCGGCCAACGAATTGATTTATTTGGTGCACGCCTGGAGCAGCTGCCAGAGATATGGAGCGAGTTAATTGATGCCGGCTTCGAGACCGGTCATGCCTATGGAAAATCACTTCGCACCGTTAAATCCTGTGTCGGCAGTACCTGGTGTCGCTTTGGTGTACAGGACAGCGTTTCCATGGCACTGCTAGTGGAAAATCGTTACAAGGGCCTGCGTTCCCCGCACAAAATTAAAATGGCTGTATCGGGTTGTACCCGTGAGTGCGCTGAGGCACAAAGCAAAGATGTAGGGATTATCGCAACCGAAAAGGGCTGGAATCTATTTGTCTGTGGCAATGGCGGCATGCGCCCTCGTCATGCAGATCTTTTTGCCACTGACCTGGATGACGAAACCCTGGTTCGCTACATCGATCGCTTTCTGATGTTCTATGTACGCACCGCTGACAAGTTACAGCGCACTTCTGTATGGCTGGAAAATCTCGATGGCGGTCTCGAATACCTTCGCGAAGTCATTATCGATGACAAGCTAGGCATCTGCGCAGAGCTGGAGGCACAGATGGCACGCGTAGTTGACACCTACCAGTGCGAGTGGAAATCAGCGATCAATGATCCAGAAAAACTCAAACGTTTCCGCCAGTTTGTCAACAGTGACCAAACTGATGACAAAATTATTTTTGTCAAAGAGCGCGGACAACCGCGACCAGCGACCGTAGAGGAAATTGTAGAGACCGCAGAATCCGCTTAATCACCATACCGGCAGTACATTCTGTCGAGTTGCTACAAGCAAATATTCAATTTCAAATTCTTTCCAGCACCTGTGAGGAAATTATTATGAGCTCGGCCGCCCTGCAACAAAGTCGCTTGTGTTCAATTGCCATAACCCACCCCCAATGGTTACCAATCTGTCAGCGATCAGATTTGGTAAATAATTCCGGGGTGTGTGCCCTTTGGGGCGATACTTCCGCGTCCCCTGCGGAGACCATCAATAGAACCACTAAAACTATTGATCAAAAAAGTATCGCCCTGTTTTTTTTACCCAACCAGGAGCAACAGCTTTACGCCGTTGACAACTGGGACCCAATCGCACAAGCTGGCGTAATTGCACGAGGGATTATTGCAGAAATGGAAGGGGAATTAACCGTTGCTTCCCCACTCTACAAACACCATTTCCGCCTTAGCGATGGAGTCTGCATGGAAGACAGCAGTATCAGGCTTGCCACCTACCCACTGGCATTTAATGGGGATACGGTTTACATCGACTGCAATAAGATACAGTAATGGCAGTAAAGAATTTTTTGAGCGCGCGCCGCTCCTGCACCACCTGTCCCTATTGTGGAGTAGGCTGTGGAGTTACGGTCGACAAGGAAGAACGCGCGGAAAGTACTGCTATCTCAATTAGCGGTGATACCCAGCACCCCTCCAACTTTGGCAAACTGTGTGTCAAGGGCTCCGCGCTCGGGGAAACACTCGGTGAGCGCGGACGCCTGTTACGCCCTCGTATACATGGCGAGGAGTGTGACTGGGAAAGCGCAATGTCATTTGTGGCTGATGGCTTTGTAAATAACATTCGTGAATATGGGCCTGACTCTGTAGCATTTTACCTTTCCGGGCAGCTGTTAACCGAAGATTACTTCGTTGCCAATAAATTAATGAAAGGATTTATTGGCAGTGCCAATATTGATACCAATTCACGTCTGTGCATGTCCTCGGCGGTTGCCGGTTATAAGCGCGCATTCGGAGCCGACGCTGTACCCTGCTGTTACGGTGATCTGGAACATGCCGATCTCATCATATTAATTGGTTCCAACGCCGCCTGGACCCACCCTATCCTTTTCCAGCGTATGCAGGCGGGCAGTGCGAAATTAATTGTCATCGACCCTCGTGCCAGTGCCACCAGTGAGATGGCGGATCTACATCTGGCTATTACTCCGGGTAGTGACGCCGCACTGTTTACAGGCCTGCTCAATTTCCTTGCACAGCACAATCAACTTGACCATCAATATATCCAGCAGCACACTCAGGGTTTTGAAGATGCACTCGCCTCAGCCCAGCACTGGTCACTGCAACAAACCGCGCTTAACTGTGGAATATCCACAGAAAAACTGCTGACCTTCTTCCGGCTATTTTCTGAAACGGAAAAAACTGTCAGCTTTTATTCCCAGGGTATTAATCAATCCAGCAGCGGTACCGATAAAAATAACGCTATTATAAATTGCCACCTGGCTACAGGGCGTATCGGTAAACCGGGAACTGGCCCCTTTTCTATCACCGGGCAACCCAATGCCATGGGAGGACGCGAAGTGGGCGGTCTGGCCAATATGCTCGCCGCCCACATGGAATTTAATATGGATTCCATCGATCGAGTGGGGCGTTTCTGGAAAGCACCACAGGTCGCACTGACTCCCGGATTAAAAGCTGTAGATATGTTTCGTGCAGTAGAAAGTGGGCAGATTAAGGCTATCTGGATTATGGCCACTAATCCGGCAGTGAGTATGCCTGAGGCCGACCGCGTAGCTGAGGCTTTGCGCAAGTGTCCTCTGGTAATTGTCTCCGACTGCGTTGCCGATACCGATACCGCACGCTGCGCCGATGTATTACTACCTGCTACAGGATGGGGTGAGAAAAACGGCACAGTTACCAATGCAGAGCGGCGTATCTCACGGCAACGTCCATTCCAAGCCCCTCCCGGTGAGGCCCGCCACGACTGGCAGGCAATATGCGACTTGGCCAGTCGTCTGGGGTTTGCCGAACAGTTTAGTTATTCACATCCTGTGGATATTTTCCGAGAGCACGCACAACTGTCAGGTTTTGAAAATAATGGCAGTCGTGCCTTTGATATTTCTCTCTTTAATAATATCCAACGGACGGAATACGATAATTTTCAACCGATACAGTGGCCGGTTAATGAAGTGAATCCCAGTGGCAGTGTACGCCTGTTTGACGATGGAAATTTTTTTACCGAAAACGGGCGCGCTAATTTTGTCGCTATCACTCCCCGCGCTCCCGAGCAACACACCAGCAAAGGTTACCCTTTGTGGCTGAACAGTGGTCGCATGCGCGACCAGTGGCACACCATGACCCGCACCGGGCGCTCACGCAAATTACTCGATCATAGTGAAATTGCCGAGATCCAGATCAATCCGAGAGATGCACACGAATACGGAATTGAAGAGGGTGCCCTGGTAGCGTTACACAGCAAACAGGGAAGGATGTATGGCCGCGCAGCTCTCAACGGAGCGCAAAAGCACGGTGAGCTTTTTGCCCCCATTCACTGGAGCCAAACCCTGGCCCAGGAGGCCAAAGTCAGCGCCCTTACCGGAGCCGCAGTAGACCCCCTCTCCGGCCAGCCGGAATTCAAACAGGTTCCGGTTAAACTGCAGGCGCTGTCTTGCGCTAGTTATGCCACCCTAATCTGCCCCGACGCAATAGCAGAAACTCTTTGGCAGTGGCTGCAAACACATAGTGACGACAACCTGCAGCACTGGTACCGGGTACCCTGTGCGGGTGGCTACCGTTTCGAATTGGCTCTGCGCCTCCCTCTCGATGGCCGCAAGCTGGGAACAGAACTGTTGCAGGGTGTAGCGGATATTCACTGGCAGCAGATAGAGACATTATCAAACCGGCGCTGGCTGGCCTACAACAGCGAAATTCAATTGCTGGTGATTGCAAATAACGACAGGCAAAGTCTGCCAGATCGGCGCACCTTGGAGCGCTACCTGGAGATACAAATGCCACGGGTTCCGGCCCAACTGCTGCACGCAATTCCAGCGGGTGTGCGAATGGTCTGCACCTGTATGCAAATTTCACGACCGCAAATCGAAACGGCTATCAGCAACGGTATCAATTCCG